>JAJYNV010000207.1 GCA_021786135.1 Bacillota bacterium | reverse complement strand
ATCGCGAACGAGACGAACCTCCTCTCGCTCAACGCCTCGATCGAGGCCGCGCGCGCTGGCGAGGCAGGGCGAGGCTTCTCCGTCGTGGCCCAGTCGATCCGTACCCTGGCCGACCGGTCCAAGACCCGCGTCAAGGAAACCGACCAGCGTATCGCCTCCATCAACGAGGCTGTCGCCATGGTGGCGCGCGTGGTCGACGAGATCAGCCAGAGCGCGCGCAGCGTCGCCGCCTCGGCCGCAGCCGCGGAAAGCACGCTCGACGCCATGGTGGGTCAGGTGGGTGCCGTTCAGGGAAGCATCGGCGAACTGTCGCAATCGTTTTCCGCCGTGACGGACCAGATGCACGAGGCATCGACCCAGATCGGATCGGTGGCCGCCGTCTCCGAGGAGAACGCGGCAATCGCCGAGGAGGTCACCGCCAGCGTGCGCGTCGTCGGCGAGCAGGTGCGCGAGATGGCGTCCGTGAGCGCGCAAAACGCGTCGCGCGCGGAAGGCACTGCCCACCAGGTGGGCGCGCTGCAGGCGGAGATGAAGACCTTCGTCGCCTCATCGAACATCCTCCGCGCCATGGCCGACGACATAGCACGCTCGGTCTCGGGTGACGCTGAGAGTTCCCCGATCCAGTCTCTGGTGAGAGAGCTCGAGGATGTCGCCGTCGAGGCGGAGGCCCTGCTCGAAGCGGTGCCGGAGATGGTGCTCGCGGCGACTGCCTACCGCGAGCTCAGGAGCCAGGAGGATGTGGCGAGCCTCGCCCGGCTCTTCGACACGGGCCGTGCCAGCCGATTCGACCCGCCCAAGTACACGGCCGGCTGGGACGCCCTTGTCGACGCCCAGGCGGTCGAGATACTCGACCGGTTCCAGCGCAGGCACCAGACGATCTCGATCATCGCGCTCGTGGATCTCAACGGCTTCGTCTGGGCGACCGACCGTGCGAACCAGGCCGCCTGGACCGGCGATCCGGCCCGCGACGACGCGCACAATCGCACCAAGCGCTTCTTCGACGACGACAGCGACCTGCCGCCCGCACGCATCGGACTTGGTCCCTCGTACCTCACCTCGCCCCTCAAGGGCACCCGGCGCTGCACGCCTGCGGATCTCTGGCCATACGCCCTGCCCCAGCGCGAGCGACCGTTCTCGATCCACGTCTTCCACCGCGACACCGGCGAAGTGACGATGGAGATCGCCATCGCCACATACGCGCACGGCCGCCCGGCCGGGGCCCTCCGCATGCTCACGGCGCTTGATGCACAGGGGCGGATCGGCCGCTGACTCGACATGTCCCACTTGGCTACCGGCCGACCTAGGTTCCAGTCGAGGGCTCTGCCTTGGCTTTGCCCAGCACCTCGGTCCAGAGGGCACCACCACGGACGTAGGCTTTGAGCACGATGGGCGTATCGCGATCGTTGGCAAAGCGGAAGTCGAGCGCTGGCCACGCGATGGTGGCGTCGCGCCCACGCGGTACGTAGTGGACCTGTTTCGCATGGTGGTGTCGCTCCACGATCTTGAGTTGCGCCTTCGACACCGCGTTGTAGAGGGTGGAGGAAACCTGGCAGAGTCCACCGCCCACGCCCTCGGTGTATCCACCCCAGACAATGACGGGCGCACGGTACCAGCCCTTCTGCCGGCTCACATCACCGATCACGCCGAGCGTCGAGAAGATCTCGCCGGGAAAAACGATGCGGTTGTTGATGCGCCCAGCGCCCTTCTGGACGTTCATGTAGCGGCCCGCAGAGCCATCGATCCAGGTGCGGTAGCGAGCGAGCACATCGGTCAATCCGGCGATGTCGTCCGTACGCCAGCGCGCATGTATGACGCGCATGATCGGCTCAAGACTGGTCCCCTTCGCGGCCGACTGGATGAGGCGCAGGGTCGCTGCGACATCTAGCCTGCGGCCGGTCCTGTCCGCCACCACGGTGCCGTCCGGATGACTGATCGTTGCGCGCTGCGGTGCGACATAGCGCACCTTCGCCTCCCGTTGCACGATCGCCCGCACCTCCCCCGGCAGCAGGCCCTCCATCGGCCGGCCGGAGAGGCGCACGCCCGCACGTACGCCGTACAGCCGCCGCACCGCGTACTCGCCCGGTCTGCCGAGGTGCCAGAGCGTCCGCGCCGTGAGGGCCGCCTCCGGATAGATCTGGGCAAGCTCCGGACGAGCGTTGCCCGCGGAGCGACGCTCCGGCGCCTGGGCGCCGCCGTCAGCCTTGCAGTACTCAAGGTGCCCTGCCTGGTCCTCGAGCAGGGCGCTTGCGGTCGTCAGGGCGATACCCCGGGCGCGCACGACCGCAAGCGCGGACTTGAGCCGCACGAGCGCCGAGGCGTCCCTCGGGAGGTTGAGGCGCACGATCTCGCCCGCCTGGACTTCCTGAGCCCAAGGCGCAGGTGCGGTGACATCGCCATCCGCGCTACGTGACCAGAGGATCGTCACGAATCCGGCCGCATAGGCATCCCGCGAAGCGCGCATGACATCCGTCGTTCCATCAGGCTGGTAGAGACCCGGCTTGTCGCCCAGGAGGCGCAGGCAGAGCTCGCCAGCCGCGATCAGGCTGCCGCCGGGCCGGCTCCCCGCGCCAGTGAGCCCCACCTCCACCTGCCCCGCACGGCGCAGGGTCTTCAAGGCGCCCGCATCATGCCTGATCTGTGTCGGTGTGAGGAAGACCGTCGCCTGCGCGCCTTCCGCGCTCAGCACCGTTCCGAGCTCGTCCCAGGCGCGAAAGCCGCTCGCGGGACGCAGCGTCAAGGCGGCCAACCGATGCGTAGGCTGCAGCCGCGTGATCGGAGCCGGGACGCGCATGGCTGCCGCCCAGGCCACGTCCGGGCCGCTTGCGGCGACTGCGACGAGGATGAGTGCGGCACCGAGAGAAACGCGTATCACCACATATCGCCTCCATGCCGCGGCGCCATGATACGGCGCTCGCCATGTCATAGCGTGCCCGCCGCAGGCCGCAGCAGGATGCCTGCCGCCCTGGGCAATGCCACCAGCTTCACAGCACGACGATGCGTCATGGCATGGGAGATGGCGCAGACATGGCGGCACAGAAGAAGGCCCGGCCGTCTTGGTCCGGCCGGGGCCCTCTTCTGCAATGGAGCCTCCACTCACCAGGGACTCTTGGCCGTCTTCCCTTGCCGCCCGTACGTGGCCTCGAGGTAGGCGACGATGTCGTTCTCGTCCGCGAGGACGACCTCCCCATCCACGAGTACCGGAACGGTGGGCTGCCCCGAGACTTCGACCACCTTGTCGCGCCTGGCCCTGTCCCTTGACACGCAGACGGAAACGTAGGTGAGTTCGAGATCCGAAAGTTTCTGCCGCACCATGCGGCAATACGGGCAGCTTTCGAACTGGTACAGGGTCATCAAGCGGATCTCCCCCTAACCCACGGCCGGTCGCCAGATTGCCGGCACGCGGTGTGTCATCAGTATCCGTCATGTGGGCCAAGGAAGGAATGTCACGCGGCCCGCTCCGGCCCAAGGCGCGAGAACCGCGGCGCCTACCGCCAAGCAGCCGTCGCACGGCGCCTGCTTCGCACACGAGCCGCGTGCCCCCTCATCGGCTCTGACGGTGGCCGCGTGACGAGGTCTCGCGAACGCCGGATCGCGCCCCGGGGGCAGGCGGCATCGCCGGAGAGGGCGAATGCCAGCTGCGGAGGTGGGACATGTGCCTTCGCTCAGCCGGGTGATCCTCGCCATCGCTGGCCTGGTCACCCTTGCGGCGATCTTCCTCCCGCCTGCGCCTACGGGGGCGCGCAAGGCCGTGCGTCCCTTCCTCGTCTACTACGGAGGCATTCCGAGACCAGGCACGCAGGCACAGGCGGCCGCACTCGCCCGCCGCATGCGAGGCTATCCGGTGGTCGTACTTGGCCTTGTTCCCAGCGCGCCCGCCTTCGCCGAACGCGTCCGCCGCCTTCTGCCGCACACCGTCATCTACGGCTATGCCGACATGGGTCACGTGACTTTCGCCCATGTCGCGGCGCGCCTTCGCCTCCTGCGCCGTGTCGGCCTGGATGGCGTACTGCTCGACGAAGTGGGTACGGGCCTGAGCTCGCGCCCGGCGGCGCTCAGGCGCATCGTCCTGCTGGCGCAGCGCGACGGGCTCAGGGTGATGCTCAACGCCTGGGATCCGCGCGACACCCTCAATCTGCCGCTGCGTCCCGGGCGCGATGCCGTGCTCTGTGAAAACTGGGTCTACAGCGGCGGTGCCTGGGCGGAGCCGAGGACCGCGGCCGTCTACGCCGCCTTGCGCACACTGGAGCGCCGAGGGGTACTCGTGTTCATGATCGTCACGACCAGCGGCGTGCCGTCGCGAACGGCGCCGCCTCTCTCCGGCATCTCCGCGACCGCCCGCGCCGTCTTCGGCAACTATCTCGCCCTCTCCGATCCCGTCTACTCGGCGGACAACGATGCGATCTTTCCCGGGCAGAAACTCGGGCGGGAACTCAGCCGCCTCTCCTTCTGACGGACTGAGAGACCTTCCGCCTGCCTTCAGGGCGCGGACGGCACGGCTGCTGCGTACGTCCCTTCCCGCACCTGGCCATCGCCCTCGACGATATACTTGTAGCTCGTGAGCTCCCGCAGCCCCATCGGTCCACGGGCGTGCAGAACCTGCGTCGAGATGCCGATCTCGACGCCGAAGCCGAATTCGTGCCCGTCGGTGAAGCGTGTCGATGCGTTGTGGTAGACGACCGCAGCATCCACTTCCGCCACAAATCTCCCGGCCGCCTGGCGATCTTCGGTCACGATCGCCTCCGAGTGGCGGGTGCCATAGCGCGCAATGTGCTCCATCGCGGCATCGAGGTCGGGAACCACCCGCACGGCGAGGATAGGAGCCAGGTACTCGGTGGCACAGTCGTCCTCGGTGGCGGGCGACACCGCCTCATCCGCAGATGCGGCGAGCAGCGGCTGAGACGCGGGACAGGCCCGCAGTTCGACGCCGTTGGCCGCGAGCCGCTGGCCAATGCGCGGCAGGAACTCCCCTGCGACGGCGGTATGCACGAGCAGTGTCTCCATGGCGTTGCAGACAGACGGTCGCTGACACTTGGCGTTCAGCACGATCTCCTCGGCCTTGGCAAGATCGGCGCCGCGATCGACGTACACATGGCAGTTTCCCACCCCCGTCTCGATGACAGGGACGCGGGCGTTCTCGGCGACATAACTGATGAGACCCGCCCCGCCCCGTGGGATGACGAGGTCCACGAGGCCGCGCGCCGTGATCAGATGGCCTACCGTCTCCCGCCCGCCACGGTCGATCAGCTGGATCGCCTCCTGCGGCACGCCAGCCGCCGTCAAGCCCTCGTGCATGGCCGTGACGAGCGCACGGTTCGAATGCAGGGCATCCTGGCTGCCGCGAAGGATCACCGCGCTGCCCGCCTTGAACCCGATCGCCGCGGCGTCCACCGTCACATTCGGGCGGGACTCGTAGATCATGGCGACAACCCCGAGCGGTACGCGCACCTTGGCGATCTTGAGCCCGTTCGGCCTGCGCAGACTCTCGATCTGCTCGCCGATGGGATCTTCAAGCGCCGCGACCTCTTCGAGACCGCCGATCATCGCCTCGATGCGTCCCTGACTGAGCTTCAGCCGGTCCAGGCGCCCGGGCGCCATGCCGGCCTGGCGCGCCAAGGCCATGTCCTGGCCGTTCGCCGAGAGGATCTCGTCGCGTGCGCGCCAGATGGCGTCACCCATGGCCGCGAGAGCCCGATCCTTGCGCAGGCTCGACAGCCGGCCCAGCCGAGGTACCAGGGCACGTGCCTTCAGCAGCCGCTCGCGCACATAGGTCAAGACGTCATCCGGATCGCTCGCGACCCTATCCCTGCTCCAATCCATCCCCTGGTTCTCCTTCCGCCATCACCATGGTCCGATGCTGCACCACGCGCACCGCCCGGCGCGGAACCTTTTCCGCCTGCGACAGCCAGCGCATGATGTCATGGGCGCCAATGAGCGCCGTGCCGCGCGCGATCACACGGTCCCCCGCCGTTGCGAGCTCCACGACGTCTCCCGCCAGAAAAGCGCCGCGGAAATCGGTGATGCCGGGAAGGAGCAGGCTCGCCTGGCGACCCTCGACAGCCGCTACGGCCCCGTCGTCGAGAATCAGGCGACCACGCGGCCGCGCGCCGTACCGCAGCCACACCTCCCGCCGGGGCCCGGGCTGCGGATGGGCCCGGAACAAGGTACCGGCGCCGTCGCCGGCGACAATCCGAAGCAGGACGCCAGGCTCGCTGCGCGCGATCACGGTGTCGATGCCCGCGTGGGTTGCGATGCGTGCTGCCGAGAGCTTCGTGCGCATGCCGCCCGTGCCCATCCCCGTGCCCGGCTGGCCGGCGGACGCCGCGAGTTCGGGTGTCCAGCGTTCGACGACCGAGATCCGCTTTGCCCTCGGCGTGCGACGCGGATCGGCGTCGTAGAATCCGTCGATGTCGGTGAGCAGCACGAGGAGATCTGCGCCGACCACCACCGCCAGCAGGGCGGCCAAGGTATCGTTGTCTCCAATCTTCGCCTCGTCGCTTGCGACGGTGTCGTTCTCGTTCACGACCGGCAGCACGTCATGGTGCAAGAGAGCTGCCAGCGCGCGGCTCAGGTGTCCTACGCGCCGCGGATGCTCAAGTTCCGCTCGGCTCAAGAGCACCTGGGCGACCTCGATGCCCAAGGGCACGAACATTCCCCGGTAGGCGTCGACCAGTCGCCCCTGGCCGATGGCGGCAGCCGCCTGCTTCCCCGCGAGCGTCACCGCACCTGGTCGCAGACCGAGGGTCCCGAGGCCCGCAGCCACTGCGCCGGACGATACCAGCAGGACCTCGGCCCCCTGCCGGCGGAGGGCGCCCGTCTCCGCGACCACCAGGCCGAGCCTGGAGCGGTCGAGTTCACCGCCAGGAGTCACCAGGCTGCTCGAGCCGACCTTAACGACGACGCGCAGCCTCTTCATGGTCTTCCTCCTTCGCGCCGCCGATGTCGCTGTATGGTACGCATATTTATACGTTATGGACGCGGAGCGCGTCAAGTCCCTCCCTGTCCACCTTTCACAATGATTTCGCCGTGTACTCGCATCCCGTCGGGTCATTCCCACTCAGCGGACGTAGCCGCATAATTAGTATGTACATGCAGACGGAGCCCCTGCGGCTCGCGCCACGCCTTGCCAAACCGGTGCAGGCGGGCGATGATACGGCAATAGGGGGAATCCCATGTTCAAACGCCATGACCTTGACCGCGACTCCCTCGAATTCTGGCGCCGTCAGCGCCGTTCCGCGGAGCGGAGCCGAGGTAGGAGCCGCTTCCCGTACGGGTCGAGCGGACACCGCGCCACGATCGTCCTGATCGCGCTGTCGGTCGTGGGGCTGATCCTGCCCTACTTCCTCTCGCTCGGGCTGATCGCTTCCTTGCCGCTCGGCAGTGTCTGGCTCGCGCTGCTGTCGACGATCATGCCCGGCAGCCTGCTGGGACTTATTTTCATGGGAATCTTCATCTGGATGCTCGGTTCGCAGCTCGAGCCCCTCGACGCGACGTGGAAATATGTCGTCCTGTATCTGCTGGCCGGTACGCTGGGATCCCTGGCAGGAGACCAGGTCGCAGGCGGACTCATGATCGGATCTGTGGCCGCGTTCGGCCTTGCCGGCGCCTACGCCTACGTCATGTACGCCCACCAGTGGACAGACCAGGCCGGCGTATGGCGCTGGGTACTCGGCCTGTTGGTGTTGAACGCCATCCTGTCGTTCCTGCAGCCCGCCTCCCTCGTCGCCATGATCACATCGTTTGCCGCAGGCTTCGCGTTCGCCTACGCCACTGCGTACGGACGCTAGACATTCGGACGCGAACGCCATAGAGCAGAGCCGCGGCAGCTGAGATCGCCGCGGCTCTGCTCTATGCCCGAAGACAGCTGCGCTTTGGCCTCCCCACCCAGGGAGCAAACAAACTCGTGCGACATAACGTGCCGCCAAGGGGGTGCCATCGTGGCGGCATTCGAAGGCATGCTGCCCCACCACGCCTGGGGCAGCCGCTACATCGGCCTGCAGACGCCAAACCTCATAGGAACGGACGTCAAGGTGTTCCAGACGCTGTTCAACCTGTTCCAGAGGTATTCCGACCCTCCGACGGGTGCTATGGGCGCGCCGATCACCGCCGACGGGATCTTCACACTCGAGGCGGGGCGTGCAGTGCGTGCGTGGCAGTCCTACTTCGGCCTCAGCGACGACGGCATCATCGGACCGGCCATGGGCGCGACCCTTGGACAGCTCACCGACGCCTACGGTGGACCGCCGTTCGGCAGCCGGCTCATCTCCACTCCGCGGTTGAGCGGCGGCGACATCATCGTTCTGGGCAATCGCCTCGCCTGCTACCGCTATGTGACGGTTGCCGGACATGCCGGGAGGGCGCGCATGGACGCCGCCACCAGGGCCGCCGTCATGCAGTTGCAGCAGGACATGAACGCCCAGGGCAGCGACATGGGCGTGCCGGTTGATGGACTGGTGCGGTTCGAGACGTTCGACGCACTGTGGGCGTACACGTGCGTAGGCGGTCGGAACCTGCGCCAGGGGCGCCACGGCATCGACACGCTCTGGCTGCAGCGTTTCCTTCGCAGCCTGGGGTTCTATGACGGGAGAGCGGACGGGTATTTCACCTCAGTCGTCGCAAGCGGCGTCAAGGCGTTCCAGACCAGCAGACGTATCGCAGCGGATGGCCAGGTTGGGCCGCGGACCATGTACCACGTCGGCCAGGTCTTCAACAAGAGCGCAGGACTCTGGCCTTGACGATGTCGTCCGGGCGCGGTCCGAGAGCGGCACCAGGGCATCGCAGCGTGGTCGCGGCCCTGACGGCGGGGGCACAGAAACAAAAAAGGCAGGGGCGGCGTGCCGCTCCTGCTATCCCTCTCTAGCCGCCTCGCGAGCTGCGAGCCAGTCCCCGACCTGCGCCGCAGCCCATCCGGGCTTGTCGGCGACGAGACTGTGCAGCCCCCCTTGCGCCTCGCGCACCTCGACCAGCGGATTGCCGGCGAACATGCCGCGGCTCACCGTGTTGTCCGTAATAGGGTCGCCACCGGACAGCAGCACGAGCGTCCTCTTCTGCCAAGCCGGGTCGGGCACGGTGAGCCTTCGCTGCTCGACCATCATCCTGAGAAGGAAGGCCAGCGTGTAGCGCCGATTGCAGAGCGGGTCGCGCGCGAACGCCCTGCCTACGTCAGGATCCTCCGTGATGCCCTCCGCCGGCAGGGCCCGCAAGGGACGGATGCGCCCGAAGATCGGCAAGCCGACCTTTTCGAGAATCCACCAAACGGCCGGCGAGGGTCGGTAGAAGATGCCGAACGCCGGCGATAGAAAGAGGCAGGCCGACGGATCGATGAGTCCCGCCTTGACGGCCGAGTACGCGAGCAGGCCGCCATAGCTCTCGCCGCCCGTCCAAGCGGGCAGGTTCCCGTCGCGGGTCATGGCTTCGAACGTGAAGGTCGCGTCCGCTTGCGCGTCGCCCCACGCGCGGGTATACCCGCGCGTTCCGGCCGAGCGCCCATGACCCCGCAGGTCAGGCAGCCAGGTCTCGATGCCCAGAGCGGCGAGACGCAAGGCGAATGGCACATAGTATTCGGAATGCACCAGCGACGCGTGCAGGAGCAGGAGGCGAGCCCTCGGCTCGGGCGGACAGACCCGGCGCACGAAGAGGTCGGGCGCCCCGGACCGATCGAGAAACCCCATCTGCACATCGGTATGGGGCGGGACGGCCGCTGCACCATCTGGACGCAGCGGCCGGTCGACAGGCGACTTCCAGGCACCAGGCTGCATGTGATCTCCTCCACACATGGTCCAGCCGGCCTTTGCGGCTGGATGTTCGCTGCCAACTTTGGCAACGCCATTGTAGCTCACCCGCAGCCGAAGATGTCAGGGCAGGGTCTTAGGCAGCGACGTCTTGATCGTGGCCTTGGCGGTCATCTTGTTGAGGTAGTTTTGGATCGCCGTCTGTGAGGCCTGCTGCTGCAGGTAGCTCTTGATCTCGGACTGCACCGCGCTGAGCGGCTGTGTCGACGCCTTCTTGATGCCCAGGAGCTTGATGATGTGGTAGCCATATTGCGAGTGGACGACGGGGCTGAGCTGCCCGACCTTGGTCAGCTTGGCCGCTGCGTTCGCGAACGCCGTGACGTAGGTGCTGAGCGGCTGATAGCCGAGGTCGCCGCCGTTCTTGGCAGAGGCGGTATCGGTCGAGTCCTTCTTGGCCAGCGCCGAGAAGGACGCACCCTTCTGCAACTGCAGGAGGATCGACTCCGCCTCGGCCTGGGTCTTCACCAGGATGTGCGCGAGGTCGTACTCCTCCGGTGTCTGGAACTGCGACAGGTTGCTCTTGTAGAAGGCGGTGATCTGCGCCTGCGTGACCGGCGCCGCCGGAGCGACCTTCGCGAGGTAGCCCTGCAGCAGCGTCGCGCTCGCAGCGTAGGCGTTCAGATCCTGCTGCGAGGCGCCGTCCTTCTTCATGGCCTTGTCAAGCGCGGACTGGCTGCCGTAGCTGGAAGCGAGATAGCTGCTCAGCTGGGACTGGCTCGCGCTGATCTCCTTCTGCGACACCTTGAACCCAGCCTTCGCCGCCTGCTGGGCCAGGAGGTACTCGGTGGCGATCTCCTTCGTCTCCGACACCCAGGTGCTGCGTTGTTTCAATTGCGTGCCGGCCTGAGGGTCGAGCACTTTGATCACGTTCATCCGGGTCTCAACTTCAGCCTGGGTGATGGGATGGCCGTTCACAGTGCCCCACGTGGCCGAGCCGGCACTACTCTGGGTGCCGCAGCCCGCAACGAGCACGGCTCCGGCGAGAGCAAGCGGCAGCAGCTTCGCAACTCGCGTCAACACGTCAACTCCTCTGATGCAGACACCCACGCCCTGCCAGGGTGCAAGCGCATGGCATGGTCCTTATCTTAGCGCAAATGTCTGAGGATTGTCCGAGAGCCGCTAACATGTGGCAGGCACCTGTCGCCCGCGAGCCGCAGGTGAGCAGCGATCCACCGACTCT
>JAJYNV010000388.1 GCA_021786135.1 Bacillota bacterium | reverse complement strand
GACAATGTCGAATTGAACTCAGCCAGCGGAGCGTTCCTACTGCCTCTCGCACGCTTGGACATGCGCACATTGGCGGCCAGCCTGGGCGCTCCGGCTCCGACCGACGTGGGCATCGTCATAACAGTGTCCCAAGGCGGCAAGCAGGATGAGAGCGCGCTCCAAGGAGCGTTCGGCAGCGCCAATGTCGTGGCCGCGCCGGTCACCTTCAACGTGACGGGGACCTATGGCGGCAAGACCGTCAACGTGCCACTGCTGGCCGGTAATGGGGAAGCCACGATCAGCTTGTCCGGCGGCGCTCCGGTCGGGGCGCACCTGGTCGGTGTCGAGATCGTGAACGGCGCGCCGGAGCATGCCTGGATGAACCTGCAGAATGGCACGGCCGACTTCTATACGCGCACCGGAGGCACATTCGCCATCGTGTCGCACACCGTCAACTTCTCGGATATCGGCGGACTGCCGCAGAGCACCGCTATCACGAACCTTGCGGACGATCTCGTCACGACAGGGGTGACCCGGGACACCTTCGACCCGCAGGGCGGAGTGAACCGCGAGCAGTTTGCGGCGCTGATCGTGCGCGCCCTCGGCCTTTGGAACATCGGCCAGGGAACCAAGTTCAAGGATGTGGCCGCGAGTTCGTGGGCCGCTCCGACCATCGCCGCGGCAGTCTCGGAGGGCTTCGTCGAGGGATACCCCAACGGCACCTTCAGGCCCGATGCCTCCATCACGAACGAACAGATGGCGGTAATGGTGGCCCGCGTCATGACGGACCTCGGTATCGGGCAGGGGTCAAACACCGAGACCCCCGCGGATCTCGGGACGATCCCGAGTTGGGCCAGAGGCGACGTGGAACTGGTGCTCTCCCAAGGTGTCATGAGCATCGACACGCAGGGAGACTTCTCCCCCGGCGCCGTGACCACCAGGGCCCAGGCCGCACAGATCATCTGGAACCTGATGCACGAGGCCAGTATCGACTGAGCTGCGCTTCGGGCTGGCGGCTCGTCGCCTGTGCGGGGAGCCGCCATTTGGCATTTGGGCACGGGTCAAGCGAGAGTCGGCGCCTCGGTGACGCAGCCATCCAGCATACCTGGGACCGGAGTGCTTGGGCCATGGTACGAACAAAGCCGCTCGATGTCACCGGCCAAGAGGCAAGTTCGCTCTCGCGGGCACGTGTCGCGCTGGCGGCGATCTGATGGCCCAAACTCGACAACCGGCCTTGCCGGGGCAATGATCCACGGAAGCTGGTTTGGGGCCTAGGGCCCCTTGTCGCCGCCGGTCAGGACACTTGCGGACAATCCGGCGCGACCACGCGTGCCCGTCTTGCGGTAGACGTTTGCCAGATGGGATTTCACAGTGTTCTCGCTGACCATCAGGTCCTTGGCCATCTCGGCCACGCTCCGGCCCTGTATGACGAGACAGGCGACATCGAGCTCGCGTGGGCTGAGCGGCGTAACGGCGATGCGATCGAGACTGGCACAGAGGTGCTCGAAGGATGGGGCTGACGGCTTGGGCATGGAGATATCCGGACTGTCGCCTGGCGTCCCGCTTGCGCCCGCCTCAGCGTTGCGGACCAGAAGGGCGGTGTCGCGGAAGAACGCAACCGCGACCAGCATGAGGAAGAGCATGCCCCCTGCCAGGGTGGTGCTGGGCAGATGGGCGAGCAAGGGTATCTGCGCCTGGAGCCCCGCGCCGATCAGGATGGGCAGCACGTTCATGTTGAGTCCGATGCCGAACACTGTTGCCGTACCATGGGGCGGGGCGATCTCGAGGAGCGCCACCCACGTGAGGAGATCCATGGCCGCGTAGCCCGCCCCCATCAGAATCTGCACGACGATGGCGCCGTCGAAGGTGGGGGACGCCGCCCAGGCGAGGAAGGCGCCGCCGAGCAGCAGGGGACCCGCCACGGCGACGTTGCGCATCGTGGTGCGGTCGCCGACCAGGGCCAGCAGCGGAATGCATGCCACGTAGGCGAGCAGGCTCGGGTCGACCGGCGTGTGGAGGACCCTGAGGAGGCTCGGCGTCACGGCGGAGTAGGTGACGCCTGCCGCGAGGTATACGACGAAGAGGAAGGGCGCCAGGAGCCATAGGGGCCGGAGGTCTGGGAAGGAGACCGCCTGCGTCGCGGCTGGCGGAGCGCCGCCAGCCAGGGCCAACCTAGCCAGCCGGGGCCCGTAGAGGGCGCTGCCGAGGAGCGGCAGGGTCGCCAGAATGAGAAGCCAGGCGGCGGGCACGTGCCCGAGCCCCAGCGACCAGAGGTACTTGAAGACGTTCGCGGCGATCGGGACGCCGGCGAAGGCGAGCGAGCGCCGCCTGAGCGGTACGAGCGACCGGAAGGCCGGCGCCCAGGCGACGATGCCCCAGGCCGCGAGCAGTCCGAGCAGGGGGAAGGTCACGACCGCGATCTCAGGTGCGAACGCGGTCAGGACAGTCAGGACGAAGCAGGCGGGGGCGGCCCAAGAGAGCCCTGCCTGCCGGAACTTTGCCCAGATGTCGGAGATGAGACCGGAGCCCGCCAAGCCCAGCGCATGTCCGCCCAGGAACAGGTATATGGGCACGGCTGGCTGCAAGCGCGCCGCTGCGGCGAGCCCCAGCCACGTCGGACCGAATAGCGGCACCGAGACAAGCCATGCGAACACGCCGCCCAGGAAAGCGATCGCCGGAAAAAGCAGCCGGCGGTCAGGACCTTCGTGTGCGTGTGGCGAGGCTGCATCCACGGCAAGAACCTCCTGGAGCTACTCCGTTCATCCCTTTGGGTGATGGCCATTCACCGCTTCGGGTGATTCTCCTGCGCTTCAGCCCCCGCTTCAATGGATTACAGTGCAACGATTCCAGACGGCCATCTGCAGCGCGGCGGGGGGCCGATCGGAAGTGGCCTGGGAGGGGGTGACCATCATCAAGGTGCTCAAGTGGGCAGGGCGCATCGTCGCCATCGTGGCCGTCATCCTCGCCATCGTGTCCGCTCTTTCAGGCAGCTGGGGCGACGCCATCTATGCATTGCTTCTGGCGGGCGTCATCTGGTACTGGACGGACGTCCTCGTGGCGCGCATGGCGCGCAGCCGCTCCGAGAGGGCGGCGAAGGCATCTTCCGTCAGCGACCGCCGCTGATCCAAAGCCTTCGGCTTCAAGGGGGGAGAAGATGTACTGTCCGAGCTGCGGCGCGGCGAACGCCGGTGATGCGGTGCACTGCGTCCGCTGCGGTGCCGTCCTGAGCGCGTCGGCGCCGGCCGCTGAGCTGCCATCCGGTCGTCTGCCGACGGCCCCGAACCAGCACTGGGCCATCCCGGACCTCGTCTCGACGATGCTGCCCCACGCCGCGCCGCAGCGCCGGCGGGCGTTCTGGATCGCCATGCTCGTCGGTCTCCTCGTCATGGGCGCCTGGGGTGCACTTGCCTTCTGGCTGGACGATCCCGGGGTGACGATCCGTCTGCTCGTGTTCGGTTCCTTTTTCGTGCCGGTGCTGTTCGTCTATTTCATGGCCAGCGAGGGACTCACGGAAGAGCCCCCGGTGATCGTTCTCGTGGAGGTCTTCCTTGGCGTCGCGGTCGTCGGCAACCTCCTCGCCTTCCTGCTCAACAGCTTCCTGCCGTTCGGCCTCTGGGGAGCCGGACCGGTCGAGGAGACGGTGAAGTTCCTCGGCGTCGTGTGGCTTCTGAGGCGACGCAAGTACGTCTCGATCATGGACGGCATCCTCTTCGGCGCCGCCGCCGGCATGGGGTTCGCGGCCTCTGAGAACCTCAGCTACTTCTTCTCCACCTTTTCTGCCTACGGCATCGTGGCGGTGGCGAACGGCGTGCAGGCGGGCGCGCTGCACTCGTTCGCCGCGCTCCAGTACTACTTCAACCATGCGGGACTGACAGGCCTCTTCAATGTCTTCCTGCTCAGGTCGTTCCTCGGCCCCTGGATGCACGGCTCCTGGACGGCCATCATCGCGGGCGTCGCCTGGCGCGAGGCATCCGGCGGCAGGATCCGCGTGGATCTGAGGCTGATCGGCACGGCGCTTCTCGTCATGGCCATGCACTCGCTCTGGGACCTCTCGACGGGGACCCTGTCCGACCTCCTCTTCGTCGTGATCGTGGTGGTGGATGTCTACCTCCTGCGCGGCCTGATCCTCGCGGCGCACCGGCAGGAGCGCGGCGAGAGCGAGGCGGCGGACCGGCCCCGTCGCAGGCGCGGCCCGAGGTACTGCAGGCACTGCGGCGGACGCCTGAGCCATGATGCCCAGTTCTGCGGCAGGTGCGGCACCTCTCTAGTGGAGAGCGTCGCCGCCGCCCCTGCCCAAACCACCGCAGAGGCGGCCATGGGCCCGTCCTGAAGCCATGCTCGCTTAGGGGGGATCTCAGGTGGCAGAGCATGCGGTCGCCGGGCGGGAAGGGGGCCTCCGGCCCGAAACGCCGCCCTATTGGCTGCGCTACGCAGGACACTTCGTGCGCTTCGGCACCTTGGATCCGCTGATCCGGGTCATGGCGTTCCTCGCCATCGCCGCGGCGGCGCTCGGCCTCCTCGCCCTCACGCTGCCGCTTTCCGGGCTGTCTGCCGTCCGAGCTCTCACGGGGCTCGTCGACATCCGCATGCCGTGGGTCGTGCTCGCCGCAGGGGGAGTGCTGCAGGCGATCGGCTGGTGGTATCTCCTGGCGGGGGCGGCGCTGGCCGGCGCCGTGATGCGCCTCGCCATCGCGCTCGCGTTCCTCGTCTTCTTCGGTCTCGTGCTACCTGGGGATCCCGCGGTGGCGGCACCGATGCTCCTCGTGCTCGCCTACCTCGTGTATACCGCGATCAGGCGGCCGAACGACAGGTGGGCCCTCGGGGTTGCGGGCGGGCTCGTTGCGCTGACCTACCTGGTGATGGCCCGGACGGGAGCGGTGACCGTCGCCATGACGCTCCTGAACCAGGTCATGGTCTTCTACCTCCTCTTCATCCCCGTCATCTTCTACTCCGGCTTCGACCTCGGCCAGACCGGCCTCTACCTGACGCGCTTCAGCCTCACGCACGTCCATCGCTTACTGCGGGCCGAGCATGTCTTCTGGCTCGCCCTCGCCATCGTTGCTGTCAAGCTTCTCATCCTCGGCGTCACCTTCAGCGGGAGTGGCCTCGGCTTCCTCCCGGCGCTCCTCCTCATCGCGCTCGGGGCGCTCGCGAGCCGCGTCCTGGCACCGAGGGAGGAGGAGCCGCCGGAGTTCCTGCCGTTCTTCGCGGCGCTCCTGATCGTCGTCGTGCTCTTCCTGCCCGGCGGCCTGCGCTCCGTCTTCGGCTGGAGCGCCCTCGCCGCCCTCGCCCTGGCCCTGGCCTTCCTGCCAGCGGCGCGCAGGCGGCGGCACTGGCGTGCCGCGGCCGTCTTCCTCCTGCTCTTCGGGCTCTGGAATGCGATGAACGTGATGACGTACGGCCCAGGCAGTCCCGTGTGGGCTGTATTCGGGGGCCTGCCCGCCATCGGCGCCCGCGGCATGAACGAGGCCGTGACGCTCTCCGCCCTCGGCTACCTCGCCTACCTCAGGCTGCGCGCGAAGGTCACCCTCGAGCGCACCCTCTTCACTGTCTTCTGGCTCATCGGCCTCACGCTGGCGCTCGACATCTGGAATCTCTTCGACTGGATGCACACCCTCACAGCGGGACTCCTGTCCGCCGAGGCGCTCCTGCTGCTCATCGGCATCGGGCACGAGATCCTCGCGAGCGGCGGCATGCTCAACCGTGGCTCGAAGCGGCTGCCGCGCAATGCGCGCGTGCTGCTCTATCTGGGCTACCTGCTGCTGCTCGTGGGCGCTACAGTGCTCGCGAACGGCACCCAGGGCCCGACCGCCGATCTCATCAACACCGACGATCTCCAGGCTGGAGGACTGATCCTGATCGGGCTGCCGCTCTACCTGCAGCAGTTCCTGCACGCCTTCGCCTTCGGCGGGCGGCTGCCGCCGATGGAAATGGAAGAGGAAGGCTAGCCAGACGCTGCCTGCGCTCATGCACGATCCCCCGTACGGAAGGGAGTGTCGCCATGCGCCGCCTGATGATGGCCGCCTTGCTGATTCTGTCTCTCTGGCTCCCCTCGGTTCCCGTAGCCGCCGCCGCAACGCCGAAGATGCTGCCGATCTACATCTGCCTCGGGCTGCCGAGCCTTCAGACCCAGAACGGGCAGGCCGTCCTGAACTGTCCCAAGCCCGTGGCCAACGTGCCGGCACACCGTCAGTTCTACCTCGCTTTCGGCGTGACGTCCGCCCAGGGCTTTCAGACCTACGGCCTGGACTGGGGCCTGGCGCACTGGCAGGTCAAGGGACAACGCTGGTCCACCATGCGCTCGGCCAAGGGCGCCCGCATCCAGCCGGACTGGCAGTACGCCTGGATTCGCGAAAGCGGTCTGACACCCGGTCGCTACGTTGCCTGGGTTGCGAGCGACTTCCCGGCCAAGCTCGTAGGAGCACCGGTCTATCACTTCGCCGTCGCCTTCCAGGTGCACTGAGCGCTAGCTGTCCCCGGATCCGGAGAGGCAAGGAGGATCGCCGATGGACGAGAGCCTGCACCGCCGCCTGCCCCTAGCCTTGATCGCTGTCCTGGGCCTGCTCTCGCTCACCGCCTGCTCGTCCGGCCAAGGCGGCAGCAGCGGGCAGGCCGCCCGGCCGGCGGCAGCCTGTCCCAGCTTGGCGAGCACCACATCCGCCACGTACACGGCCCAGGGCGACCATTTCGCCCTGGACGGGGTCGATGTGACCGCGGTCGCCAGCCTCGATGCGAACTACGGCGTAAATGGCACGATCGACGTCGAGGTGACGGTCGCCTGTCCCACCGCTGTCTCCGACGTGAGCGTCTTCCAGAGCTACGAGGCCTTCGGCTCGACGGTCGGGGCGCATCTCTCGGAGATCGCGCACAGCGGCAACACATGGAGCTTCGCCCTCTTCGCCGACAACCTGAGCGGCCAGCAGCCGTTCGAGGTCGCGCTGTACCAGGGAGCGCTCTCCGGCAGCGGCCAGCCCGCGCTTGCCACCATCGTCTTCAAGTGGCCGGCGGCTCTCGTGCGGCACATGGCGAGCTAGGGCCGCCGCGTACGCGGCGGTGCAGGCCATCCCGAGAACATTCTCTCCGACATATCGGGCAGCCGTGAGGCTGTCCGATATGTCCTTTAGGAAGGTTTCCATCCCGTGTGGTCGCACAAAAGACAGGCGGTGCAGGCCCGCGGGCGGGACTCTCCCGGTCCCGGGTCGCGGTGCGGTCGCCACCCGGGACCGCTCAGTTCATGTCGCAGGAGGGCGAAACCCTTTCGTCAGCGAAATGACCTAGACAAGACATCCTCGGCGGCAAGTCCCCGAGGTTACTCCGCGAATACCACACGGCCGCACACTGGAGGCCCCCCGTGCTCGACGCGCTCATCCCGGATCTCTGGATCGCCTGGCAGCCCATATACAATCTCCGGTCCGGCACTGTCTGGGGACATGAGGCCCTGGTCCGGGGACCGGGTGATTCGCCGTTCGCGAACCCCGCCGACCTCTTCGAGTTGGCGCGCAACGAGAAGGTCGAGGAGCCGTTCGAGGAAATATGCCGCCGCATGGCGTTCGAGGCGGCGGAACGGCACCTGAGGCGTCCCGGCATGCTCTTCGTCAACGCGAATCCGCGCTTCCTCGGCCTGCCGATCGCGCCCGCGCGTTCACCCTGGCCGGCCGATCACACGGTCGTCGAGATCACGGAGGCCTCGCCCCTCTTCGACGATCCCGAGGCACTGCAGGCGCAGGTGGCGGCCTGGCGCGCCGATGGCTATCGCATCGCGCTCGACGACTTCGGCGCGGGGTTCGCGGGCCAGGCGGCCGTCCTCGCGCTCAAGCCGGATGTCGTCAAGGTGGACCAGCGCCTCGTCCGCGGCATCGACCAGGACCGCTGGCGCCAGACGATCGTGGCGGCCATGCTGCACATGTGCTCGGATCTCGGCATCGCGACGATCGCCGAGGGCATCGAGACCGAGGCGGAGATGGCAGAGCTCGTGCGCCTCGGCGTCGTCATGGGCCAAGGCTTCCTGCTGGGTCGCCCGGCGCCCGAGCCGGTGCCGGGAAGCCTGACGCTCGTCAGCCTTCCGCCTGTGGCCAAGGTGCTGGGCGAGGCGGCGAAGCAGGCGAGCGAGGCGGACAGCGCCCTGGGACTCGCCCATTACGCCGCGGACCACGGCCGGCGCATCGTCGCTTGGGACGCAGCGGCGGAGGCGATCACCGGCCGCAAGGCGGCCGAGATGATCGGTCTCCCGTGCTGGCTCAGCGGCATGGACCATCGCGATATCGCCGGGAACCGGCTTTGCTTCGAGGCGTGTCCACTGGTGCGCTCGATGCAGCAGAAGGCACCGCAAGAGAGCCTGGTCTCCCTGCGCGACGCAAGTGGCGAACGGCGCTGGGTGACGATGCACACGGAGCCTGTGCTCTCGTCCGAGGGCAAGGTCATCGGGGCTTTAGAGACCTTCTCGCTCGTCGAGGGACCGCCCGAGGCCGCGGCGCGCGACGCGCGGCAGAGCGGCACGGGCCGCGATGCGAGCCATCACCTCTTCTGGCGCAAGGAGGTCGCGCGCTGGCTCGCAACCTGGCAGGGCGACGAGGAGTTCGCCCGCATGGCCGAGCGCTTCGTGCACGCGCTGCCCTTCCGCTCGGCCGCCGTCTGGCAGCCGAGGCCGGACGGCAGCAGCTGCGTCGCCATCGCGGCGAAGGGCCTCGCGCAGAGTGCCAGGGGGACGATCGAAGCGTCGCTCGCACCCGAGAGCGGCATTGTGGCCAAGGCGTTCCACGAGCGTCGGCTCGTCTCCCTGCCGGGGAGCGTCCGCGAGGGTGGGGACGGGCATGGCGTCAGCCTCACCGCCGCCATCCCCTTGATGCACAAGGGGGTCGTTCAGGGCGTCCTCACGCTGGGGGACGATCAGGGAGATCACCTGCCGGTACCGGCGATCGAGGCGATCGAGGAGATCGCACCCCTCCTGGGTGCGCTCATGGCCAGCCAGGACCTGCTCGCATCCCTGCAGCAGAGTCGTCAGGTCTTCTCCTGGATGCTCGAGACGGCGCCCCTCGCCCTCGACTACCAGCCCTATATCGCGACGGCGGAGTCCCAGGTCCCGTCGGCGGCCGCGTTCCGCAGCTTCCGCCGACGTTGGCCCGAGATCGCGGGCGTGCGGGGCGGCATCCTCATGATGCGCGGCGAGGCTGGGAGCGAGGAGTGGAACCTGCACGACGTCTGGGGCAGCTGCGATGCTCGTGAGCTCGCTCTCAGGGAGCGCTGGTGGCCGACGGCGCGAGCGTTCCTCGGTTCGAGCGGCATGGAACTGCCGCCCGACGGCACACTGCCCGAGAGACATCCGCTCGCCGTGAGCGGGAGGCGGTTCTACCATTACGCCGTGCGCGACGGCCGGCTCGATATCGCATCGCTTCTCATCGACCTGCCGTCCGAGAACGAGAACCGGGATGATGCCCTCGGGGCCGTGCTCGAGTTTCTGGGCCTCGCGACCATCAACCGCTGGCGCCAGCGCCAGCTCTTGCGCCTGTCGCGCCATGACCCCCTGACCGGCGCCCTCAACCGCCGAGCGCTCGAGGAGCGGCTCGAGGCCTACTTCAAGGCGGAACCCCCGCAGCCCGCCCTCTTCCTGCTGCTCGACATCGACGACCTCAAGCAGGTGAACGACCGTTTGGGCCACCAGACGGCGGACGGTCTCCTGAAGGCATTCACCGCCTACGCCCGCACGGCCATCAGGCCGTCGGACGAAGTGTCGCGCATCGGTGGCGACGAGTTCGTCTGGATCCTCTACGACGCGCGGCAGGGGGAGGATACAAGGAGGCGCCTTGAGCGCATGATCGAAGAAAGCCCCTTGCAGGAGCTTGGCAGCAGCGTCACGGTAGGCGTGGTGGAACTGCCGCGGGAGGCCGCGAGCTTCGCCGACGCCTACCGCCTCGCCGACCGCCGCCTCTATGCGGGCAAGCATCGCGGCAAGGGCGTCGTCGTGGACCAGGGTCAAGGCTAGCAGGCGACCATGGTGGGCTTGCTATCGGCCATGCGTCGCAATGATTCTGAGCGGTCAGGCCACCGTGATTTCGAACGTCAGATGGTTGGGCGTCAGTGCTGACAGGACATCCTGCGCGTCTGTGATCGCCCCGGGCGGTTGCGCGCCTACGTTGGCGAACCTGCCTGCGAGTGGACGCGCCGCTACCAGACGAGCGGTGCCGAGAAGGCGTAAATGTCACGCCCACGCGCGGTGATGCGCCGGATCTTTCCGTCACGCGCCGCACCGGCACTTCGGAACGAAGGACGATCTTGTTGCAGCCTTTCTCAAACTCGAGGACGATGATTTTTGGGGAACTTGGGATCGCGTCGCAGGGCAGAACCAGGACGATCCGGCCGCCAAACTGGACGCTCAGCTCGCGTGGATCGGCGAACGTGTCGGACGCCCCAATTATCGCGGTTGCCCGCAGATTAACGTGTCCGCGGAATTCCCGGACATCGACCATCAAGGTTGCCGCGGCGCACCAGCGCCAGATGCGCAATCGGCTGAGAGGGATCGCCGGGCGACTGGGCGACTTGCTACGGCCCTTTCTGGGCTCGGGCACCTTCCATCCCCCGTCCCTCAGCCGGCGCGCTGCCTCCTCCTCGGCGATGCCGCGCAGCGACCGCTGCCAGTGCGCGCTGCCGGTTCGTCCCACCACGGACTCACTCTTCCCGGGCAGCAGCTGCATCTCAGGCCTCGTGCTCGCCCCTGCGGGACAGGAGTGTGCGCAACTGGATCAGATCCCCGACAATCTGATCGCAGAGGATCTCCTGCTCGCGATCGCCGGGACGGCGAAGCCAGTGCCGCCGGAGCGCATGCGCGGCCTCCAGGGCCCTCCCGACGTGCTCCGCCGGCGTGAGAAATACGGCCTCCCAAGCAGCCTGCGCGGCACGGCCGCGCTCCTACTCACCGAGGGAACGCTCAAAGCGCACCGTGGCGATCGTCAGCGGTTCGCCCTCGCCTGCGCGCACGAGTTCCTCGAGGCGCCGCGCGACGTCGTCCGCGAGGTAGTCCAGGACGCAGCGGTCGCAGCGCTCGACC
>JAJYNV010000134.1 GCA_021786135.1 Bacillota bacterium | reverse complement strand
ACGGCGGCGAGAAGCCACCGTCGGCTCGTTGGCCTGCCAGCGTTGCGACAACGTTCGCCCTAAGTAACCTGCCGCCCAGCAGATACTCCAGACGCGCCTGCTCTGACGGCGTTCCCGCGCGGCGGACAAACCCTGCAGCCATCTCCAAGGCGGGATCCACCATGGCTCTCCTCCATCTGCGGTTGCAAAGCGGTCGACGGGAGCCACCTAGAATTTGACTGGCGTCTGCTCCTTACCTGCTGCGGATTCCGGCCAATCTGGTCAGTCAGATCGCCCGAGAGTGATCAGTGATTTCGCTAAAAACGATTGACCTCCCGAGGGCAGGGCCGAGATTGCTAGCGTGAAGCACTGGCCGACCGCCGTTGCGCTAACCCGTGTGCTTGCCCGGCCGTTCGTAGCGGTCCACTGCGCCTTCCCTCGGCAGCCTTGACTTCTGCCGCTCCGCTAGTTCATCCGACTTTGAGCGCAGGAGATGTTCAGCAGCGAAGGTAAAGGGTCCGGCGCATCCAGTGCACCAGACCCCTTCGCAAGCGGTCGACCCGTCGCAACGGCAGAGGGTGGCGGCGGTCGCAGACCTAGAGCTGGAGCAGCGCTTGACCCGGCCGCCAGTCTACAGGGCAGAGGCCGCCTGCCTGCAAGGCCTGCAGCACGCGCAGGGTCTCGTCGACGCTGCGACCAATGTTCATGTCGTGGACCACCTGGTAGCGCAGGATGCCCTCGGGGTCGATGATGAAGAGCCCGCGCAGGGACTGCCCGTTCTCCTCCACGAGCACGTCGTATGCCCGCGCGACCGTCTTCGTGAAGTCGGCCGCCAAGGGGTAGTCCAGGCCGCCGAGGCCGTTCTGCTGCGTCGGCGCCATGATCCAGGCCTTGTGGCTGTGGATGGAGTCGCAGCTGACACCGAGCATCTCGGTGTCAAGGTCGTGGAACTCCTGCAGGTGATCGTTCATCGCGGTGATCTCGGTGGGGCAGACGAAGGTGAAGTCGGCGGGGTAGAAGAACATCACGAGCCACTTGCCGCGGTAGTCTTCAAGGCGGACGGTTTCATCAAGCGTTTGCAGGTTTCTGGTGCTGAGCATCTCGAACGCGGGGGCGGGTTGGCCGACGAGAGGCAATGCGAACCCTCCTTGGATGGCTTGATGGAGCAGTGTTAACTATACCTAATTTGTCTCCGGGGAACAGCGTCAGTATGCCTTGCAATGCGAGCCAGCAACCGCCTGGGCGTCGCCTCGCCCAGGCCTGCCAAGATTGTTCGGGCTGCACGAGGTGCAGAATTCGTATCGCAATGGCACCGGGACCAGGGTCCGCATGCGTCTCCAGGACTGCCCCGGCTGGACACGGCGGTATCTCCAACTGCCGCTGACAGTCGGCAGCTGTCACCAGCCCTCGCCGCGCTGCTGCGAGATCCACGTCCCGAACATGCGCTCTACCAGGTGGTACTGGCCCCTGCTCACCTTGTAGATGAGACCGAGCTGCTCCAGGAGTACAAGCGCCTTGGTCACGTTCGTCCGGACGGTGTCCACGGCGTAGGGGGGCTTACCCTGCACGATCTGCCCCAGGACAGCCGGCGCATGGGTGTAGCCCTTTACCATCGCCCACCGCTCGGCGTAGATACCCGCAAGCGTCAGTTTGGCGTTGTCGTAGGCGTAGAGCACGTCCTCGGCCGTGATGTGGTCGCTGCCGAGAAGTTTCGCGCGCAGCAGGGCGGCGTCCATGGTCACCATGACGCAGTGCGGGTGAGCGCCGGTGCGCTCCTCGAGCAACTGGAGAGCCTGGTCGCTGATGCTGTGTCCGGAGCGGCCGAGTCGATCGCGGATGTAGGCCTCCCACTCGCCCCAGGGGATCTCGGGCATTCGCATCTGGACGGCGAAGCGGAAGAAGGCCCGCTTCGGCTGACCGAAGATGCGGCCCATCATGTCGGCCTGACTGCCCATGAAAAGGTACACCACGTGCTCCTGGTGCTGGATGATCGCTCGCATCTGCTTGAGCGTGTCTTCGCCGCCGAGCCGCAGCACATCCTGGAACTCGTCGAGCAGGATGACCATGCGGCGGCCGTCCTCTTTTGCGATCCGCTCAGCGGCTGTGAGCGCGATCTCGAGGTGCTCCGCGGGAGTCGCGTGGGGGTTTGCGAGTTGCACGCCGAGCTCGAGGTCGTGGATCTTCGCGGCGATGTGCGCCTGGGCGATGGTCTTGCCGATCTCCCGCGTGTCGCGCGCCACGTGCTGAAAGAAGCCCGTCCGCTGTTCCAGCGCGGCCTGCAGCACGCGGGCCGCGAAGGCCTCGATGGACACGGCGCGGAAGACGTCCACGTAGACGGTGTAGGCGCCGCGCTCCCGCAGGCGATGGAGCACCTCCCCGGCGACGCTGGACTTGCCGGTGCGACGAGGGCCCGCCAGGACGATGTCGTTGCCAAGCCAGAGGCGCTCAACCGCTTCGGCGATGAAATCCTGGCGATCGACGACGTCCTCGGGGGCGGCAGGACGTCCGGTGGGGAAGTAGTTCTCCACGGCATACCCTCCTCAATGTGAATAGGGTGCAACATGCTGGATGAGCGGCGGATCGGCACGGCGGTAGCTTTCGGAGCGATCCGAGCTTGCATTTCGGCAAGACGATCACTCGTTTCGGCGCAAGCTGAGCAGCTTGAAGCGGCGCGTGAAAGCACGTGCCCCTCGTCGTTGAACGGGAGCACGAGTATTCACATCTGATGTGGATCTGGGCGAAGCCATGACCGCGCTGGCGGCGAATGGCCCTAAGACCGAGCCCGCGCGGATCTCACGGCAGCGGCAGAAGGAAAACGGCGGCCGTCATAGGCACGTCCTTGGGCGGTGTGACTGTGTGACCGTCCGGCCCCTGGAGCGACCCGCTCTTCTCCGGAACAGTCAGGGTGCTCATGCCGCTCGCCGTGGTCTCGGTCACCTGTACGGCGAAGCCCGTGTCCTGGACCGATACCTTCCGGAGCGCGCCCGAGACAGCGCGCAAACCCTCGGAACCCGAGAGCAGCGTCCAGTTGTCCGCATCCATGCGCACCAGGGTGAGGCCGGAGCGGCTAAAGTAGGTGGCGCCGTCGATGCTCAGAGCGCCAGACTCGTGCTGCGCGAGCTGCGCGGCGAAGAGCATCGCCGCGAACTGCGCGCGGGTCACCTCGCCGAGCGGGTTGAAGGTGGTCGGGGAGGTGCCCTGAACGATCCCGGCCTGCACGGCGCTCAGGACGCTCGGCGCAAGAGCGTCGGGCACGTCCGTGAAGGGATTCTGGATGGTGGCGGGCGGCAGCGTCAGTAGCTGCACAAGCCACTGCACCGCCTCCAGGCGCGAGGTGGGGGCACGAGGGAATGTGGACGTGACGCCGAGCGCTTCGGCCCTGGCGACATAGGGCTGCGCAAAGCCATCGACCTGCGGCGATGGGTTCTGGGGGAACTTCGGGCTCCAGCCCAGGGTGCGGCCGATCAGGGTGATGGCCTCTTCCTGCGTCACGAGGTCCGAGCCGCCGAGTCTGCCGGGGGCGACACCGTGCAGGATGCCTTCGGCGTCCAGGAAGGCGATGGCCGGCAAGGCCCAGCTGCCGACCCTGGCCGTAGGGAACGGTTCGACCGCTGCTCCGCCGGCCCGTGCCGGAAGGGCACTCCCAGCGAGCAGCAGGGCGACGCCGAGTGCCAGCGCGGCCGAAGCGCCTATACGATGCACCGCGAGACCTCCTCGGGGCCCTATGGACCAAGGCTCGGCATCGCCCGAAATGGCCTGACACAAGCGGATTCCCGCACATATGCGGCGCAATGTGGCAGACGCCTTGTAACAGATCGCTGGATTTGGCAATTCGCTGCCATGCGGTTGGGACCTGCCTTCGGTCGATTGCGCATGCCGCCTGGGTACTTACATGCTGCTATGACGGCTTCTGGTCTCGCCTGACCGCGAGCCATACCGTCACTGATCCGTTCCTTCCCACACGGCGGCCAGAATCGCCGCTGCCTCTGCCCTGGTCGTCACGGCCAGCGGCCTGAAGGAGCCGTCCGGGAAACCGGACATCAAGCCTTTCGCGACGGTCTCCGCCACGCTAGTCCTGGCCCAGCTGCTGATCCGCCCGACATCCGTGAAGTGAAGCGGTACGGTGTCAGTCAGCTTGAGAGCCCGTGCCAGCAAGACCGCCATCGCCTCGCGGGAGAGGGTCGCATCGGGTGCAAAGCTCCGGGACGTCACACCCTGGACAATCTGAGCCTCCACGGCTGCGCTGACGTACGGGGCGAACCACGCCCGTGGCGGAACATCGCTGAACGCGGTGGCTGCAGCGTCCGGCTGGAGGTGCAGAGAGAGCACCAGCATCTTGACGAACTCGGCCCTGGTCAATGTGGCGTCCGGCTGAAAGGCCCCGTCCGGGAATCCGCTGACGATTCCCCTGCCCGCCATCGCCTCGATCGCCTGATACGCCCAGTAGGTGGTGGGGACGTCCGAGAAGGCGGCCGGCTGCTGCGCAAAGGTGAAGCGGTCTGCCGCGACGGTCGCGCTCGTTCCCGCGCCGGTCGTCACGGTGATGTCGACACTGGCTGCCCCTGTCCCGGCAGGAGCGACCGCCGAGATCTCCCCGGAGGATTCCACCGTGTAGCTCGTGGCCAGGGCAGGACCGAAGTGGACGGCGGTCGTTCCGCTGAAGCCGCTCCCGAGTATCGTCACCGATGTGCCCCCGAGCGCGGACCCAGTCCCGGGGCTGATGGCTGTCACGCTGGGCCTGGTAACCGGCGGTGCCGCCCTGCGGGTCGGGGGTGTGCTCGCGGCCGCCGCCTCGAACGTGGCCGTCTCGGTGAGGGCCTTTGACGTGCCCTGGGCGCTCGCCGTGAGGCTCTCGGTGCCTGCCTCTGCCGCCGCTGTCGCGGTGGCCTCGTATTCCCCATTCGCGTCGGTGGTGGCCTTCATATCCGATCGGCCCAGGGAGATGGTGACCGTCACCCCGGCGACCGGATTGCCATAGGCATCGTAGACAGCGCCGCTCACGGTGACCTGCCCTCCGACTTGCACAAGCGCTGGGCTGACGACCAGGGTCAGGCGGGAAGGCGGCCCGGCCACAACCGAAAGCGGGCCGGCGGCGGCCGAGAGGCCGCCCGCGCTGCCGGTCACCGTGCCGCTGTCTCCCGCGGCGGTGCCCTGGTAGGTCACCTGCACCTGTCCGTCGCTCCCTGTGCCGCTGGTCGACAGGTTGAGGTCTTGCGGACTGAGGGAGCCGGTCGTCTGGAACTGGACCGTCGCACCTTGCACCGGGTTGCCGTAGCTGTCCTGCACGGTGAAGGTGAGCGTCTGCGGCTGCCCGGCCGAGACCGTGAGGGCAGCCGTCGGCAGCACCGAGATCCCTGCCGCCAGGCCCGCCTCCACTGTCTCCGGGGACGACGCGACGATGGTCACGCCCATCACGCTCACCGACACCGTGAAGATCCCGGCGACGTTGTCGCTCGCGCTGAAGGTGTAGGTGCCGGGCTTCGAGGTCTCGCTCACGCCGCTGAAGGCCACATCGCCGCTACGGGCACCTACTTCGGTCATGGTGAAAGCGCTGCCGGCGAGGCCCGCCATCGGGCCGCCCCCGGTGTCCTCCAGGACGAGCGTGTAGGTGTCCTGGTCGCCGGCCGCTGCCGTGGCCGCCGACGGAGCGAGGCTGCTCCTGGTGCTGTCCAGGCTTTCGGCCGCCCACGTGAAGGTGCCGCTCGCTGCCGTTACGGCCGTGCCGTAGACGGTGCCGGTCACGGTGCCGCTGCCGCCGGTGGCGGTCCCCGTGTAATCCACCTGCACCTCGCCTGAGCCGTCCGTGTCGGCCTTCGCGCTGCCGAGGCCGCCGGCCGCGAGGGATCCCGTCGTGGCGAAGGCCACCGCCTGGCCGGTCACCGGGTTGCCAAAGGCGTCCTTGACCGTGAACGAGATCGCCTGGCTCGATCCCGCCGGGAGGCTCAGGGCGCCACCTGGCGACGCCGAGATGCTCGTAGCGCCGGCAGCGGTCACCGTCTCCTGGGACGAGGCCGCGATGATCACGCAGTCCACGACCACCGAAACGGTGAAGCTCTCCGCGACGTAATCGGTTGCGGTGAAGGTGTAGGTCCCGGGTGTCGATGTCTCGCCGACGACGCCGAAGCTCACGTCGCTGCTGTTGGCGGCGCCCGCCTCGGTCGGGATGAAGTCTCCGCTCGTGAGTCCCGAGAGCGGATTGCCGGCCGCGTCCTTGAGGACGAGGGTATAGGTGTCGACCGAACCCGCGGACTCGGCGGCAGCCGCGGGGGTCAGGCCGCTCTCGCTGCTGTCGGCGCTGCCCACCACCACCGTCAGGGTGCCGCCGGCGGCCGAGATGCTGGTGCCGTCCACGGTGCCTGTCACGGTGCCGCTGTCTCCCGCGAGGGCGTCCTGGTAGGTCACCTCTGCCTCGCCCGTGCTGCCGGTCTCGCCGCTCGCCGCGCTGAGACCTGAGGCCGCGAGGGAGCCCGTGACGCCGAAGTCCACCTGCACGCCAGGCACGGGGTTCCCGTAGGCATCCTCCGCCGTGAACGTGTAGGTCTCGGATTGCCCCGCGGTCAGGTCGATCGCGCTGATCGGCTGCCCCTGGAGGCTCGCCGCCGCGCCCGGAGCCACCGTGACGCTGGCCGTCTGGGCGAGAGCGACGCTGTCCACCGCCACCGTCAGGGTCTGGGCATTGCCGTCGTTCGCGTCGGTATCTGTCAGGATGACGGTATAGCCGCCCGGGGTGGAGGTCGCCGTCACGCTCACGGGGGTGAGAGCCCCGTAGGTGCCCGCTTGCAGATCGCTCGAGGTGATCGTGAAATCGGACGCCGCGAGTCCGGTGACGGATGCGTCCGAGGTGTCCTGAACCTGCACGCTAAGGGCGATGTCGCTTGCGCCTGCTGTCACAAGCGTGGCCGAAGCCAAGCCCACGTGGCTGAGCGTGGCCGATGGCGCGGCGGCCATCGCGCCCGGTGCCGCCTGCACGCTGCCCACCGCGAGGAGCAGCCCGCAGAGGGCCGTGCTCACAAGTCGCCTCACCAGGATGGCGTTCCATCTGTGCTCCATGTCGCCACCTTCTCCGCGTTGCTGCGACTACTTGTCGTGAAATGCTTCAGAGCATCGTGTCTCCGCCGGGCATGGCCTGCTCACGGAGGTAGTCCTCGAGCGCCTGCGTGATCACGGCCTGCTGCGATTGCCCCGTCTCCTGGGCAAACTCCACAAGCCGTCGCTTCAGTTCAATCGGTGTGCGGATCTGGAATGCGATCATGCCGACCGGACGCCATGCTCTAGGAATGGGATCCACATCCTTTGCCGTTGTTGCCCTGGGGGGCGTAAACGAGGGTAGAGCGCTTTGTTGGGCAAAGCGTCCTAGACTTCCGAAGTCACCCAATTTTGCATAGGAGCCGGATATCCTCTCAATTCGACCTGGTTTGTCTGTCTTTCGTTCGACATATTGTTGCAACATCGCCCCTGTGCGAGGTTTTGCGAGCGATCGCGAGGTCAGGCAGCGGGGCAAAGATGCGATGTCGGCTGCGGCCAGGGACGCGGGGGATCAAGGCTCCTCGCCTGATCCGCCCGACCGCCTTGCGCAAACGCAGGCTGTCCGGTCCCTTGGCGGACCGGACAGCCTGGCCTTACGGATCTCAGCTCTCAGATGTGGACCAGCATGACCGCCGAGAGTGCGAGTAGGGTCACGAGGAGCACCGGTACCGTCAAAGTGATGCCGACGCGGAAGTAGTAGCCCCAGCCGATCTTCATGCCGCGGCGCTCGAGCACATGGAGCCAGAGCAAGGTCGCCAGGGAGCCGATCGGCGTGATCTTTGGCCCGAGGTCGCTGCCGATCACGTTGGCGAAGGCCATGGCCTGCTGCAGGGTACCCTGCGTTCCCGCTCCATGCACCGCGAGGGCATTGATCATCACGGTCGGCATGTTGTTCATGACGGATGAGAGGAAAGCCGAGAGGTAGCCCGTGAAGAGTACGGCGGCTGTGAGGCCGTGTCCGGCTGCCCAGCGCAGGGACGACGCGAGCAGCGCGATGAGCCCCGCGTCGCGCAGGCCGAAGACCACGATGTACATGCCGATCGAGAAGACGACGATCTTCCAGGGCGCTTCCGCGATCAGGCGTCGGACGCTGACGCTGGGGCTCCGGCGCGCGAGCAGCAAGAGGAGGATCGCCGCCGTTCCCGCGACGACAGAGACCGGGATGTGCAGGGCCTCGCTCACGAGGTAGCCGAGCAGCAGGAGACCGAGCACCAGCCAGGAGGCGCGAAAGAGACGCGGATCCCGGATGGCTTCGCTCGGTCGCTTGAGCCCCTCGGAGGCGACCGTCCGTGGCAGGTCCTTTCTGAAGAAGAGGTAGAGGGCGAGAAGGCTCGCCGCGAGGGCGACGATGTCGACAGGCATCATGCGCGCGGCGTAGCTGAGGAAGCCGATGTGGAAGTAGTCCGCGGAGACGATGTTGACGAGGTTCGAGACAACGAGCGGCAGCGATGTGGCGTCGGCGATGAAGCCGCCGGCCATCACGAAGGCCAGGATCGCCGCGGGCCTCAGCTTGAGGGCCTTCACCTGCTCGTAGACGATCGGCGTCAGGATTAGCGCCGCGCCGTCGTTGGCGAAGAAGGCGGCCACGACCGCGCCGAGGAGCAGGGTGTAGACGAAGAGCCTGATCCCGTTGCCTTGGGCCAGACGGGCCATGTGCAGCGCAGCCCACTCGAAGAAGCCGATCGCGTCCAGGACGAGCGAGATCAATATGATGGCGACGAAGGCGAGCGTGGCATCCCAGACAATGCCGACGACCGTCCCCACATCCTTCAGTGAAACGACGCCGAGCAGGACGGCGAGGAGTCCGCCCACGGAGGCTGGCCAGCCGATCGAGAGGCCTCGCGGCTGCCAGATTACGAGCGCCAGGACCGAGGCGAAGAGCAGCGAAGCCAGTACGGCGTGGGCCATCGGTGGAGCCTCCTAGATTGGGCGATGCCCGAGCGACACTCACTGGACACCATAGCAGGATATATTATATAAGTAAATCGCGATGAGGTGATTCGTTTGTATGAGAACGAAGCTGAGGTCTACCGGGCGCTCGGCGACCCTACGCGGCTGCGCATCCTGGCCCTGCTGCGCCAGCGCGAGGCTTGCGTCTGCGAGCTTGTCTCGCGCCTGCCGGTGAGCCAACCGGCGGTCTCGCAGCATCTCAGGCGACTGAGGCAGGCGGGCTTTCTCACCGAGCGCCGCCAGAAGTATTGGACCTACTACGCGCTCCGCCCGGACCTGCCGCCTCTGCTCGAGGAGATTGTGGCTTCCCTGCCGCGGAACGAGACCGACGAGGCGTGGCTCAGGGAACTGGGGACGGAGCAGATCTGCGTCCCGATTCCGGGCCTGCGAAGAGCACGCAAAGACAAGGCATCTGACGAGAGTGCGGAGCTAGAGTAAGCGGCCCCCTGCGGAGCCATGGGAGCGCAAGAGTATGCAGAGCTACAAGGTCGAGGTGCGGCGGATCGACAGGATGCACGCAGAGGCCCTGGTGCGGGATTTCTCCCTCACCCTCGGCGCGCGGCGCGCCGACCCTGCGGCCGGTTTCAATCCAGTGGAGACGCTCCTCTCAGCGGTGGGGGACTGCCTGCTCACTTCCCTCGACCACGTCGCGGAGGCGTCGAGGGTGGCTATTGCGGAAGCGTCGGTGGAACTCGAGGCAGAGCGGCAGGAGAAGCCGCCGCTCCTGACACATATCCACTACACCCTGCGCATCCGATCGGACGCGACGGACGAGCGCCTCGAGCATCTCGTCGAGCTTGGCAAGGCACACAGCACCGTCTTTGAGACGATCGCGCAGGCCATACCGGTCGAGGGCGTCTGGCAGCGGGCCTAGCTGCGGCACTCTGCATTTGCCGCCAATGTCGTGGCGCACCGATACCGCGCCCTAGCCGCTATGCGGAAGGCGATCGCCAGCGGCCCGGCGAAGCTGTCCCGCGTCAGGCAGCACGGCCAGAACCCGCCCGTAGCTCAGCCGGGATGGAAGTTTCACCCGAAGGAAAGGTGCTTGCGTTGCGGATCGCACTCTGTCAGATGGATCTCGCCAAGGGCGATGTCGCCGAGAACCGGCGGCGTTCGGTCGCCTGGATCGAGCGGGCGGTGAAGGCCCAGGCGGAGCTTGTGCTCCTGCCGGAGCTCGCCACCACCGGCTACACCCTGGGCGAGAGGTTCCAGGAGCTCGCCGAGGAGATCCCGGGCGAGACGAGCCGGCTCTGGTCCGAACTCGCGGCTAGGCATGGCATCCACATCATCGGCGGCATACCGCGCATCGCGCCGTCCGGCCTCATCTACAACTCGGCGCTCTTCGTCGGACCCGAGGGCATCGTCGGCGTCTACGACAAGGCGGTGACGCCCCTCTACCTCCACGGCAACGACCTCGGCGACGGCGTCTGCGAGGAAGCGGAGATCTTCCGGCGCGGCGATGCCATGCCGGTCTTCTCGACGCCGATCGGCCGCATCGGCATCCTCATCTGCCAGGACGCCGTCTATGGCGAGTTCGTGCGGGCCCAGGCCCTGCAGGGTGCCGACCTCTGCGTGCAGATCAGCAACTCCCCGCGCATCAAGACGAAGCACGAGGACGACATCACGCCGCTCACTACGCGCGTGCACGCCTTCGACACAGGCACGGCGATCGCTTTCTGCAACCGCGCCGGCGAGGAGAGCTACACCTTCCGCGGCGAGCAGGCGGTCTCGCGCTTCGGCGTCAAGTCGCACGTCTGCGACGCGGACGGAAACTTCCTCGCCCTGGCGGAGGAGGGTGGCAAGGAGGAACTCATCCTGGCGGAGGTCGACCTCTCGGCGTCGCGCCACGCGCGCTGGCGGCAGAAGTTCCACCGGGACTGGCGGCCAGATCTTCTCAGGCCCCTCGTGCGCATCCCCTGAGTGCCGGCCCCGCCCGTGTGAACTACGCCCGTGCAGCATAAGCCCGCCTCGCGCAAGGGGCGGGCTCCCTTGCGTCGTCCCGGGCGCGGTATCTGCCAGTGCGACAGGCCCGCCTTCCGACGGCCGATCTTGCCCCCTCGGATGGGATCCGAGGCCCAATGCGACGGAGTAGAGACGAAACTCAGCTACCGCGAGCCGCCTCGACAAGCCCCCGAGAGAATCTCCCGCGCTGCGCAGGACACCATGCGACGGGCAGGCACCGCCGGCGCAAGGTGAGGTACATCC
>JAJYNV010000201.1 GCA_021786135.1 Bacillota bacterium | reverse complement strand
CTACGAGGAACCGGCGTTCTTTGCCGCCGGCAGGAGCCGGGATGCGGCCTGTTCCGCGGCGCAGGCTTCCTAAAGCGTCCGGGATGTTTTGGAGGGGGTGACGAACATCGTACGTCATTTGATCATCGGCAACAGCGCGGCCGGGATAACGGCCGCCGAAATCCTGCGCCGGCTCGACGGGCGGGCCGGTATAACAGTGGTTTCGGACGAGGCGGAACCGGCCTATTCGCGGTGCCTTCTGCCCGATTTCCTGGCCGGCCGAAAGACCGGTGCGGACCTGCGCATCCGGCCGGCGGATTTTTATGCCGGAAACAGGATCGATCGCGTTTCCGGCCGGGTGCTCAGGGTGGATCCGCAGTCCCGGCAGGTGCTCCTGGAAAACGGCGGGTGCCTGGATTACGACCGGCTGCTCATCGCTACCGGGGCGCGTAGCGCTTTCCCGCCGGTCCCCGGCCTGTCCGGGCCGAATGTTACCGGGCTCAGGACCATGGCCGACGCCCGGAAGATCGTGCAACTGGCCGGCAACGTGCGCCGGGTGCTGGTAGTCGGGGCGGGGTTCGTAGGTCTGGAGACGGCCTACGCCCTGTATAACCGGGGGCTGGAAGTGACCGTCGTGGAAAAGATGCCGCAGATCCTGCCGGGCCAGTTCGTCCACGCTGACGTCGGAACGCCCCGCGAGTGGGTGGCGCGCACTCACGATCAGACCGAGCTGATCGCGCCAGAGGTTGGTCCTGTGCAGAGGTTTCCTCCCGACGCGTCCTACGCGTCCTTCGACGATGCCGAATTCCACTTGGCCGGTCTCGACCTGTGCCAGGACTCCGGCGGTGTTGTCGAGGATCAGCTTCACCCGCACCTCGGGGAGGCGACGGCGAAACGCGCCTAGAGGGCGCGGCAGGAACACCTCGATCGCGGTATGGGAAGCGGCGAGGTGCACGGCGTCTTCGCCCATCGCGAGCCGGTGCACCTCTCGGAACGCCAGCCGCCAATCCGCCTCGATATTTTCCGCGTACTTGCGCAGGACTTCGCCAGCCGGGGAGAGGCTGGCACCTCGGTTGGTACGGACGAAGAGCCGGGTGCCGAAGTCCGCCTCGAGCGAAGAGATCTGCTGGCTGACGTTCGACACGGACATGTTGATCTGGCGGGCGGCTTCGGTCAGCTGACCCTCGCGCGCGACCGCCAGAAACACCATCAACCGGGGGTCCAGTGCGGTTCCTCCTTGCGACGCGATTCCGGAGGCCGGCTCCGGTGGTCCGAAGTAGTATACACAGACGGTGACGCGCGCGGCAGGGTGGCCGGACTGCGGAGGGCACCTCCGTGGCTGATGCCGGACGTGGCCCGCAAGGTGTGCAGCCTTGCAACTGCTGGCGGACCCGGGGCAAGTCCCTTGCCCCGGGCGAACTCCACGACTATGCGGCCACGAGGGCGCGTCGGATGCTGAGATCCGAAGGGGCCCGGCCCGGTGGCTGTGATCGGAACCATAGAGAGCTCCTGGGCGTGAAACCGCGCCGCCTTGGGTATCATGGCGCATCGCTTGCCGCAAGAGGTGAAACGAGACTTAGTCCACTGGAGGAATCCGAGTGAAGTCAGTCAACGTGCACGAGGCCAAGACGCACCTGTCAAGGCTGCTCGAAGAAGTCGCAGATGGCAAGGAGATTACCATCGCGAAGGCAGGCAAGCCCATAGCGCGTCTGGTGCCTGTCGCCAAGCTGGCGTCCATGCGGGTGCCGTGCCTGCTGTGCGGCAAGATTCGCATCAGCGAGGACTTTGACGCGCCATTGCCGGAAGATGTCCGGGTTTGAAGGCGACCGATGAGGATCCTGCCTGACACTCAGATCTACCTTTGGTTCTTGGCCGACGCACCGAGGCTGCCTGACGAAGCGAAGTCCCTCATATCCGCCACTGGCGATGTCTAGGTGAGTACAGTGTCGATCGGGGAGTCCTGCATCAAGATAGCTATCGGCAAGTTGGACGCTGACCCGAAGGACCTGCTTTCTGGTATCGAGGGGAGCGGGTTCAAGGAACTGCCCATCACAGTCGAGCATGCAGCGCTGGTTGCGGATCTTCGGGTGCATCATCGGGATCCGTTGGATCGCCTGTTGATCGCTCAGGCCCTGGCAGGGCCGTTGATACTGTTATCCAGCGATGCGATCCTGACCGAGTATAGCGACCTCGTGAAGCTGGTGCGTGCGGCCGACGGCTAGGATCGGAGCAGCCGGCGCGTGCCTGCATCATGTCGGCATCGTGTGCGGAACGCAGGACCGATGGGATCGCGGATCCTTGCAGGCCTTGTGGTCCAGGCGGTCAGCGCGTTGGAAGGCAAGAAGCCTGATGCTGCAGCCATATCCCCGGGAACGCCGGCCTGGGCATGCCGGTGCCACGCGCGCGTGCGTGCAGTGAACCGCCAATGCCCTCTTCTCGGACGCTAGGTGGCGTCGCCGTCAATCGCCGGCGTCCTGCGTGCGCACGGTATGGTGATCGGCAGCCAGACGAAGTCGCAGTACTGTCGGAGTGTTGCGGGGTTCACCGACAGGATCGCGCTGATCGCCTTGGGTGTCGGCGGATGGGCAGAGTTGCACGCTGACCACCTGTGAATCGCACCCCCAAGCGGTCACTCTGCCTGTCACGTTCACGATGAATTCCCAGACTCCGAGCTCCGGGTCATAGCCGGCGTCGCGAGCACCGCAATCGAGCACGATTTCGACAAGAGGCCCGATCGTCTGCTCCTCGTCCACCACCGTCAACTGGAACCAGACGTTCTCTTGCCCTTCGGGATTGCATACGCAACTGGCTTGGCTCGTAGGGTCATCGGCCAGCGGGTCGGTGTAATCGAAAGTGACGGATACGCCGACACCCAGCAGCAGGGTATCCGCTGAGACCTCCTCGAGGTTGATCAGGGGATTGATCGAGCAGCCTGTGACCACGACGTCGGTGATGGGGCCGGGGACAGGGTAGTCGCAAAGACCGAGCGCGTTGAACGGCGTGATCTTCTTGCGGGCGATCGCGGTGCAGAGGTTCTCGCAGGCGGGATCGTTCGCGGGCATGACGCAACCCTCCTCACTGGGCGGCAGACTGTTCAGGGCTCCGTGGGACACTTCCTGACGATCACGTGCTCATGCGGGAATGTGGTGCGACCTACGCATGTCAGGCCGCCTGTGACATGCACGATGAAGGTGTGCGCCCCGGTAACAGGGTCGCGCCCGTCATAACGGGCTCGGCAGACTAGGGTGCTGCCACAGTCCATCCGCTCGGAGGCCGCGGCCCACTTGGGGAAGAAGACCTCCTCGAAGACCACGGTGCTGTCGAAGGCGCCTTTGCCTTGGAAGGTGAAGCCATCCACGGTTCCCGTGAACCTGAAGGTGATGTGCACCTTCAGTTCGGCTCGAACCGTGCGAGGATTGGTCCCGGGGTAAAAGAACTGATACAGCAGCGGCAATTCACACTCCGTGACCACCACGTCAGTAAGGTCGACACAACCGGCGGACAGTTGGCACACAAATCCGCGACTGATGTCTTGGGTGAAGTCCTGCTCCTCGTAGGCACTGATTGCTATACATCCTGGAGGTATAGGACCAATCGGCATTTGGATCGAACCTCCTCGGCTATGCCTACGCCAACGTATGAGTCATGGCCGTGGGAAAGACTCGAGGTGCGGCTGCCAGCGATGTTCGTGCTGGGCGACAGCACAAGCGAAATCTTGGGTCGTCGGAAATGTGCATGATATCCAAATCCAAGTGGGATCATTGGCCGCTGATGCAAGTGCCGCGTATCTGGGAGCAGCGCACCGAGCGCGGCTGGCGGATAGCACCGGAGTACCTGCAGCGTGTGCCCGCTGGGAGCAGAGCCGAGAGGACCGGTCACCCTTTGACTGCTGACCAAACAGCTGGGCGTCGAAAGCGGCTCCAGTCACAGCCTCACTGCAGTTGAGGCTGGCATCTCAATGCCAGGGATTAGACATCTAACGTCATGACATTGTCGGGCAAACGTGCTATGGTGTGTTTCGAGAGGGTGACATGATGGAGACCCGGACGCGACGCACGGAAAAGCTCGACATTCGGTTGACGCCCGCAGCGAAGCGCACGCTTTACGCTGCGGCAGCCGCAGCTCAGCGCTCGGTGAGCGATTTCGTCCTTGAAAGCGCCTTGGTACGCGCGGAGGAGACCCTCGCGGACCGACGGCACTTTGGCCTGGACGTTGATCGGTGGCACGAGTTCATGGCAGCACTTGATGCTCCGTCGCGTGTACTGCCACGAGTGCAACGTTTGTTGAGCGAGGCGAGTGTCTTCGAACGCGATACTCCGTGACTGCGTTGCGTATTGAGAAGCTGACGCGTCAGCATACGGTCGATGAGTTCGATTGCGGGAAGGATGACCTCAATCGCTTCCTGACGCGTTTTGCTTTGACCAACCAACAGGCGAATTCCTCACGGACATATGTTGCCTTGGCCAACGAAATCGTGATTGGCTTCTATACGCTTGTTGTAGGCGAAGTGGCGTTTGATGATGCGCCGCAACGGCTTACAAAGGGGTTGGCACATCATGCGGTGCCAATAATGTTGCTGGCTCGCCTTGCAGTCAGTTCGGCTTGGCAGGGCAAGGGAGTAGGCGCGGGCCTACTCAAGGATGCCATGAACCGCACGCTAGGAGCGGCAGACATAGCAGGGATCAGGGCATTCGCCGTGCACGCAAAGGACGAGGCGGCCAGCGCATTCTACCGGCACTTCGACTTTGCACCTTCCCCTACCGATCCTTTGCATCTGTTTGTGCTTATCAAGGACTTGCGCAGAGCGGCGCAACCGGGGCCGAACTGAGACGGGACTACGGCGACAAACCGGCACGACCGCGCTGGCGTGACCAAGCCTGGGTGAAAAATCGCGTTACTATGGGGGCGGGGATCAAGCTCACGGAGTAGTACCCGGGCGGGTTGTAGCGACACTCGGTCCTCATTTGGAGAGAGGTCGGAAGCATGTCGGAACGGCAAGCCGTGCGAGGTCTGTGAAGCCCCGGTGCCGTTCAGCCACGCCATATTCGCCTACGCGATCGACCCCGAGACCGGAGAGGTCGGGTGTGCCTGAGCTGCCGAGCCAAGATGACCCCGGCCGACGAGTGCGACGCCTGCCAGCAGTGGAAGCCGCGCTAAGGCGGCCGGGCGGTCTACGCCCAGGAAGCGGCGAGCGTGGAGCAAGAGGTCCTGTGGCTCTGCAGCGACTGCGCTTGGGCTGCGGCCTCGGACGTCGTGACGACTTTGCCTGGAAGGGCTCCGGGGCCAAGGATTACGCAACTTTCCGTTGAACGTGCTGCCATCAGCCACGCCTGGCGTTGCGATGCGGCCTGGGGACCGCACCTTGCGCCCGATGGGAGGACCTGCCGTGCGAACGCGTCAGATGGTAGTGGCGTTCCTTGAGCGGTCGTCGAGTATTCTTCTGCTTCACCGATCCGAGGACGCGAGGCTCTTCCCTGGAATGTGGGCGGGCGTTGGCGGCCACGTCGAGCCTGCGGAGATCAACGATCCAGCTGCGGCGATTCTGCGCGAGATCCGTGAGGAGACGACACTCACGGCAGGAGAGATCAAGGACCTGCAGCTGAAGGCGATCGTGCTTCGGCTGGCGGGCGACGAGATCCGTCAGCAGTACGTCTACTTCGGCAGGGCGACCCGCGATGTGCCGCAGGTGTCGCCCGAGGGAGACCTCGCCTGGATCCCCCGCAGCCGAGTCCTGGAGATTCCTGCGTCCGAGGCGACTCGCGCCATTCTAGCGCGCCACCTCTCAGAAGGATTCGGGCAGGAGGTGGCGGTCGGAGTTCTCCAAGCTGGCCCGAACGGGCCCGAGACGCGTTGGACGGATCTCACGGACTGGGAGCCGGCTGCCGGCCCCGAGTCACCAAAGTGGGCTGAGGCCGAGAACTAGGGTTGCAGTGCAAGGATTTGCCCGATTGCACGCTGCAGTGAGAGTCGGACGTGCTCTGGGGCGCAGCACGCGAGTGCCGCCGCAGGCGTAAGCCACCGATACCGATCATGTTCGGGATCAGTCAGTTCGACGGTAGTGTCTGGGTGAACCTCGGCAACGTAGACCGCCCAGGTCGTCAGGTCGATGTCGGTCGCACGCACATCAAGATGTAGCCCCGCTTCTTCCGCCAGTTCGCGCCGGGCGCACGTCTCAACGGCCTCACCGGGCTGACGGCCGCCCGAGGGCGGGGTCCACGCCCAGTCGCCTTCATAGTCGGGCCCGTTGTGGCTTCTGTGCAGCATCAGGATCTCGATGCCGCTTCGGCCTCTCCGGAACACGACCACACTGGCTCCGAACGGCGGTTCCTTTGCCATCGGCAGTCCATCCCACGTGTGCGTGGCATCTTCGCTCATCGCCAACCTCCCGAGTCGTGCCCTTCAGGGCTGTGAGATGCTCGCCAACGCCGAGTGGGCGTACACGGGCCGTTCCCTACTTCTCGTCCATGCGCCGCAGGATCTCATCCAGACGGTCAGCCATCTGATGTGTGGAGGTTCGGATCTGGAAGATTGCGACGATCGCCCAGATGACCACTACGACGAAGGCCAGCTGCAAGACGAAGAGAACCAAGCCCCCAACCACTCCGATCGAAGTGACTGTCACCCGAAAATTCCCCCTCCAGATGCTGGAGAGCAGTTCGGCGGGATTTGGTCGATACCTTGTGCTGCCGACGAACAGTGGACCGCCGCGGGACGCTTCGCGTCCAAGCGCTTCGGTCGGGCGGCCCTGCGCCTGGCCGTCGCTTTCAGCCTCAGGCCCGCTCCACCGAGTTCTGCCGGGCGGTGCTGATACAGCCAACCTCCTTGCGCTTATGGCCGCCTGGCGGCAGCCCGCGTCGCCGGGCCTGCGCTTCCTTCCCAGTGCTTGAGGGAGGCCGGGGAGCCGGGGATGCAGAATCTGTCTGCAGAGGAGCGGCAACAACCCTGCCCGCGTCGAGGCTACGGCAGCCATCGCCGGACCCGGTGCCGCCTAGGATCAGAGAACGGCATGGGTCTTGCAAGGAGCGGACCGTAAAGAGGTGTTCGGCCATGGAGTATGGAGCACGTCACGTCGAGGGCTACCCTGGCGTTCCGGCCCTGAACGGGTCGATTCTGGCGAATGATGATGGCCTCGCGTTTGAACGGAAGGGGCAACGCAAGTTCGCGATCCCTTTCACCGACATGATCGCTGTCTATACAGCGAGTTCCGTCGACCTCTAGGGCAAGACGGCTTGGAACAGCGTCGCGACCCCCTGGGGCCTGCAGACGCTTGACGAGTCCAAGGTGTTCGTGGTGGTGCGTTGTACCATCGCCGGCGTGGCGCACGATGTTCGGTTCGGCATGAGAGGACAGGGGCTGTGGGCCAAAGACGTCGCCGTGCAAGCTGCGAAGGATGTCGTGGCAGAGTGGCGGCGCCACTGCTGACCTTCGCTCTTGGAACGCCATCTCAAATGAGAGGTGGCTTCCGAGATGACAGAGACATCACCCGTACAGCCGCCACATCTCCAGCGTGATCACCGCCATGAGCTACGGCGACATCGTAGACATGGTCCGCCACGCCCACGGCGCCTACCTTCGCCAGGTTGTCGACGCCGCCCGCGACGTCGCGGAGCAGAGCGAGTGCCCGGAACTGCGCCAGACCGCCGAGCAGATCGTGGCTGCAAGTCGGGTCAGCCACCCGGACCACTGGGATCCGACGCTCCGGGGTGCCTTCTGATGCTCACCTACATCCAGACCGACAGCGCCTGCCGTGGCAACCCCGACCCCTCGGCACGGGCATCGTGATCCGGGATGCGTTCCACAACGTCACCGAGTACATCGCGATCGCCAAGGGCCCCACGGATGGGTCAGGAGACCCTAAAGAGTACGGGGTCCAGGCTACGATGGAGTTGACTAGAGACCCATCGAAGAGGCCCGGACCTTATGGGTACCACCGTCGGAGCGCATCGGGGAGTCCATGCCGGGAAGCGGGGGAGTGCTCATGAAGCTTCGGCAATTCGGCGGATTCCTGCGCTTCTGGCTCGCACAGACGAGCTCAGACTTTGGGAGATATTTCAGCACACTAGCCCTCCAGGTGGTCGTTGTGATCACACTGCACGGCAGCGCCCTCGACCTAGGCCTCGTCAATGCGGCGAGATGGCTGCCCTATGTGTTCCTTGGTCTTCTCGCGGGTGCACTCGTCGATCGCACGTCCCGAAAGCACATTCTGATCGCAACCAACGTCATCTCCGGCGTGCTGTTGACTGCCATCTTCGTGCTGGCGGTGCTCGGACGGCTCGACATCGTCTGGCTCATCGCGCTGATCCTGCTGTTCGGATCCGTCACACTCTTCCATGATGCCGCTGGTCAGTCGACCCTGCCGCAACTCGTTCCAAAGCCGCTCCTCACCCATGCGAATGTGCGCCTTGAGCAGAGTGCGGCCGCCGCACAGGCCACGGGGCCAGCCATCGCGGGCGCTCTCATCGGCTGGTTCGGGGCGCCCATCGCGCTGCTTACCGATGCGGCCGCACAGTTCGTGTCCGGTGCACTAACGGCGTCCATACCATACCCGCCTACCACCGACCGCCCGCGGGAGCATGGGATTGGAAAGGCGATCTCGGACGGACTCAGGTGGCTCTACAGCCACCCAGCGCTCCGCTCCCTCGCGCTCAATACGAACGCCTGGTTCCTGTTCCATGCGATGCTGGGTGCGGTCCTTGCACCCTTCGTCCTGCGGGACCTTGGCCTGAGCCCGCTGGCTCTCGGGGGGGTCCTGGCTCTTTCCGGCATCGGTGCCCTCATGGGCACCGCCTCCTCGGCAAGGTTGTCCACCCAGTGGGGCATCGGTCCGACCATTGGCGCCGCACGCCTGCTTTACGCGCCGAGCCTCGTGCTGCTTGCGCTCGCCTCCCTGGCCGCGCACCGTGCACCCGACGTACTCCCGATCCTCCTGGTGGGTGCGGGACAGCTTCTCTACGGCCTCGCCATGGGTATCGAGGGACCGCTCGAGATGGCGTATCGGCAGGGGGTGACCCCGGGCGCAATGCTCGGGCGCACCAATGCCACCATGCGCTCGACCAACCGCGCCATGGTGGTCGTGGGCGCGCCGGTGGGCGGAGCGCTTGCCGACGCCTACGGCTTCACGGCGGTGTTCTGGCTCGCGAGCGCTGGGATGACTCTGGTGGCGGCATGGTACCTCGCCTCGCCGATGTGGCGCGTTCCTCGGGATGCCGGGGAGGCAATGCACCTGGGGGACTGATCTTCGCCCCCGCATTCCCCGCACATCCAACATGCGCCTTCTTCAAGCGGCCGGTGGTGTCCTGAACGTAGTGGAACTTGGGGACGCCCGATTTCGCGGATTATCTAGCTCGCGCGGGCTGTAGCTTCATCGAGACGGCTTGCGTAGACCTCGAGGGCCTGGGCCGGGATCGACAGGTGGCTGTAGCCAGCGATGCGATAGAGTCGTGGCTCGACGCGCAGGGCAGCAACGGTAGCCCAGCGCAGAGACTGATCGCCGGTGGTGAAGCGGTCGGGAAGAGTCAGATCGAGGACGGCAACATCGATTCCCGCACCGCTGCGCGCGGAAACGACCTGGTGGCCGTCCTGCTGCAGATAGCGGCTGAGGATCTGCTGAACGTCTTCGTCATCGTCCACCAGCAGCACGCGCATCGCCACCATGCCTCCCGCAAGCCGATTCGCCGCCACACTAGCGCAAGAGTGGGCCCAAACCGGACCTTGCGGTCAGGCCACTTGTCTGAGCATTGTACTTGCGCCCGATTCGGCGGGAGCAAGGTGTCCTCTAAACTGACGGCAGGCGGGCCCTGTCGATCCATGCGAGGGGACATGCCCCGATCGGGCCCCCTTCCGGACGGCCATAGCCGCGTCGGCGCAACCCGAGGTGCGGGGAGGTCGGCGCTGCGGGCAACAGCGAGGTCCGCCGGAAGGCTGGCGACCCGGCACGGATCCGAGAAAGGCGGGACAGGCATGTATCTGGTGACTGGCGCGACAGGGAACGTGGGCAGAACCCTCGTGACCGACCTCCTCGCCGCCGACGAGACAGTCCGGGCGTTCTGCAGGCATCCCGAGCGGGGCAGTTTTCCGACGGCTGTCGACACCGTGGTGGGCGACATCGCGGATCGTGAAGCGGCCCGGGCGGCCCTGCGGGGGGTGAACGGCCTCTTTCTGCTGCGCATGCCGGGCGTCGAGACCTTCTGGCAAGAGGTGCTGCGCAGCGATGTGCGGAGCGTGGTGCTGCTATCCTCTGCGGCGGTGGCCAGCAGCGTGCCGACGTACATGGGCGACCTGCATCGCGCAACGGAGGACTTGGTGCTCGCGGCTCCGTTCTCGGCGAGCGTCCTCAGGCCCGGCGCCTTCATGGAAAACACGTTGCGGTGGGCCTCTTTGATCCAGGCCAGGGGCGTTGTCCGCGCGCCGTTTCCGGACGTCGCAGCCGCCCCGGTGGACGCGCGGGACATCGCGTCGGCCGCAGCGCACCTCCTGCGACACCCTACGGCGGTCCGGGCCCGCATAGAGCCGCTGACCGGGCCCGAGCTACTCTCGGTGCGGCAGCAGGTCGAGATCCTAGCCACGGTGCTGAACCGGCCGATCCGCCTGGAAGAGCTGTCCGAAGAGGAAGCCGAGCGGCAGATGAGGCGCTACGCGCCCGCCGAGATCGTCGCCTCCCTCTTTGCGCTGATGCGCGCGCAGGCACGGGAGCTGACGGAGATCCACCCCGTGACGCGGATGACCGCCGCCCCTGCGCGTACGTTCGCCACGTGGGCGGAGGACCACCGGCACGCCTTCATGTAGCAGGCGGAGGGAGCGCGCCGGTGCGGTCGAAGGGGCAGGTCTGGGGGATGGACTTGGACGGAGCGCACGTGTCGGTCGTATCGATTCCCGTCTCGGACCAGGAGCGCGCGAAGCGGTTCTATCAGGAAAAGCTCGGCTTCGAGGTTGTCCTCGACAACCCGTTCGCTGAGGGGCGGCGCTGGGTGATGCTGCGCCCCGCGGGTGGCGGGGCGGCCACCACCCTGGTGACGTGGTTTACCGAGATGGCGCCCGGCATGGTCCAGGGGACCGTTCTGGCTGTGCCCGACCTCGAGGCGGCCGTCGCGGACATGGCGCGCCGGGGCGTCGCCATCGACCCCGCTGCGATCGAGGAGGCCCCATGGGGCCGCTGGGTGACGATCGAGGACCCGGACGGCAACAGCTGGGTCGTCCAGGAGGATCGGCCCTTCCCGGCATAGGAGGAACCAATCGGCGGGGCGCGGCCCGGGCGGCGC
>JAJYNV010000408.1 GCA_021786135.1 Bacillota bacterium | reverse complement strand
TGGGAGAAAAGCTCGTGGTGCAAGCGGACACACCTCCGTCCTCATTATACTACCCGCCCACTCCCACTAATGCCAGGAGCCTCTGGCTGCGGCCTCTCTCCCACCCATGAGGCGCGAGCGTCCCGCTCGGGCTCCGAGACTCAGCGTCGGCGCCAGCATCTGCGGTGCCTGATCCCGGGCGTCTGCCGGTCAGGCGTCGAAGCCCTCCACATCACGAGGTCCGAGCCGCGACCCCGGGAGCCTCTCGAGGGTGATGCGCCACACGCCTCCTTCGTTTTCCGCGCCAAGGAAGCGATTGCCCGTAGTGCGCGCAAAGGCCTCGAGATCGCGCGGAACGGACTTCTTGTCCGCTTGCACCACGAGCTTTTCTCCCACCGCCATTGCCCGCATGACATCAGCCACGCTGATGATCGGCCCCAGTCAGCACTGACCACGCAGGTCCAAACGGCGCATCTTGTGACCTCCTTCCGCCGCTCGAGGCGCGGTGTCAGGCCACCCTCAGCCGATCTGGCTCCGGGTAGCGCTCGCCCCGCCTCAAGCCCGGTACCATCTTATAGCACCGCACGGTCGACCGGTCGACGAAACAAGGCGCCGAGGCAACGGGCTAAGCAGCGCGAACAGGCGACGGGGACCCACCGCGACATCGCGATCGGTCCCCGCCCTATGCCAAGCCTCGCCGGTCCCTGGGGATCTCAGGCCTTGTCGATCAGGCCAGCTGCCAGTCGCCGCTCGAGGAAGTTGATGTCGATGTTCCCCGCGCAGAAGTCGGGGTCGTCCAGGATCGCGAGATGGAGGGGAATGGTCGTCTTGACACCTTCCACGCGCGTCTCGAGCAGGGCGCGCCGCATGCGCGCGATGGCTTCGGGACGCGTACGCCCCCACGTCATCAGCTTGCCGATCATCGAGTCGTAGTAGGACGTGACCTGCGAACCGGTCTGCACACCGAAGTCGGCGCGCACGCCGAAGCCGCCGGGCGGATCGAACCGCTCGATCGTTCCCGGAGACGGACGGAAGTCCTGACTCGGGTCCTCGGCGTTGATGCGGCACTCGATGGCGTGGCCGTCGGGCTGCATGTAGTCGCTGGGCACGTTCAGATGTTCGCCCATCGCGACGAGCAGCTGCTCCTTGACGATGTCGACGCCCGTGACGAGTTCCGTCACGCCATGCTCGACCTGGATGCGGGTGTTCATCTCCATGAAGTAGAACTCCCCGCTTTGGTCGAGCAGGAACTCGATCGTGCCGGCGTTCTCGTACGAGACTGCGAGCGCTGCCTGGCGCGCGGCCTCCTCCATGCGCAGGCGCAGGTCCTCGTCGAGAGCGGTGGACGGCGCCTCCTCGAGCAGCTTCTGACGGCGTCGCTGGAGCGAACTCTCGCGTTCGCCGAGCGCCGCGACCCTTCCGTGGCGGTCCGCAATGACCTGGATCTCGATATGGCGAGGGTCGACGAGGTAGCGCTCGATGTAGAGCGAACCGTCCCCAAAGCTCGATTGCGCCTCGCTCGCGGCGCGCTCGAGCGCCGTCGCGAGTTCGGACGGCTCCTGGACGATGCGGATCCCGCGGCCGCCGCCGCCCGCCGATGCCTTGACCAGAAGCGGGTAGCCGATGCGCGCCGCGACCGCTTCCGCCTCCGCGAGGTCGCGCACGACGCCGTCGCTGCCCGGCACAACCGGCACGGACGCCTGGCTCATGGTTTCCTTGGCCTGAGCCTTGACGCCCATGCGCTCGATGGCCTCAGGCTGCGGTCCCACGAACTGCACACCCCACAGCCGGCACACGGAAGAAAAGGCGGCGTTCTCGGCGAGAAAGCCGTAGCCTGGGTGCACCATGTCCGCGCCCGACTGGGTCACGACGTTCATGATGGAGGGGATGTGCAGGTAGCTCCGCCGCGCCGGAGCAGGGCCGACAGGATACGCTTCGTCGGCGAGCTGCACATGGAGCGCGTGCTCGTCCGCCTCGGAGTAGATGGCGACGGTACGCAGCCCGAGTTCGCGGCACGCGCGAATGACCCGGACCGCAATCTCGCCGCGGTTGGCAACCAGCACCTTTCGGATGGATCATCCCTCCCTGGTGAAACAGAAGGATGTTCGCCCGTCCGAATGGCGATTCCTCCACGTTGCCCGGAGATCAGCCTCCCGGCACGATGCGGATGGCCTCAGGCGGTAGCCCGGTCACCGTTTCCACGGTGGACGCGATCTCGACGACCTGCCTCAGGGACAGGTGGACATTGGCCAGGGTGACCTCCGCCCGCCCCGACGCAATCACGGTCGCTGCCTGGTAGTCCCGCGACGCAAGTTCAGCGTCGGTCTCCTGCTCAACGCGCATGACGCGTGTCAGATCCGCAGCCTGGTCCCCTGCCACCTGCCGGGACTGGCTGCTCTGGGCCACCTCGGCGATCTGGGTCAGTTCGGCGAGCGAACGGCTCTGGGTCTGGTCGCGCGACAGACGCAGGTTCACGACTGCGGCAAGGTCGGCGCTCGCAGGCAGGGGCGTGCGGCTAATCGCCTGCGTCGCGCCCGGCGGCGGCAGCTGCGCCTGCGGATGCTCCCGCCACCAGAGGTAGACGACGATGAGGAGGAGGAGTGCCAGCAGCAGGGACCAGCGCCAGGCCTGCTCGCGATCGATGCGCGGCATCAGCGGCCACCTCCCGCCGGCAGGACCTCGATCGCGTACGCCGGCAGGTCCAGAAGCGCCTGGGCCGCCTGGCTAAGTTCCTCGCGGACCACGGGATTCGCGGCGCCCGAGGCCACGATCAGCGCTCCCTCGACCTTCGGTGCCGTCTCCTGCGTCAGGACGGGCGTCTGGGCGGAACCCGCGGTGGCCAGGGTCGTCTGGCTCGTGATGTCGATGGCTGTGCTGCTGCCGCTCCCAGTCGTCTGCCGGCGCGTTGTCTGGTTGAAGGCGTAGAGATAGCCCGGACCGCCGTGCAGGCTCAGCGTCACGCGCACGTCACCCGCTCCCTTGACGACCGACAGCGCGCTCGCGACTGACGCGGCGAGCACATTCTGGTAGTTGATGATGTCCTGGCCGGCTACCTGCGACTTCGCCGACGAAGACGAAGTGGAGGCGACCGGAGTCGTCGTTGCAGGCGCAGCGCTGAAGAATGTCGTGACAATGAGCAGTACGGCCGCAGCAGCGATGGCGAGCCCAAGCCAGGTGCGCAGCCTGCGGACGTCGAGGCCGTCCAGAAAGCCCTTCACGGTGCCAAGCCTCCTTCGCTTGAATCTACGCGGACCGCACCCTGGGAAATGCCGAGTGCCGTCGCGACCGCCCGCCGAACCGCCTCAATCGTGCCTGAGCTGGGCTTCCCACGCAGTACGACGGTGGCTGCCGACGGCGCATCGCTCGTGTCGATGGCCACGTTGACCGCGACCGCGTCGCTGCCAGCCACGGACTGTGCCGCCGCCTCGCCGGCCAGGGACATCTCGTTGCGGTACGCGGTGATGGTCTGGGCCTGCTCCTTCCCCTGCAGCACGGTCCCCTGCTGCAGGAGGCTCTGCACGTCGGGATCGTGCCAGAACGCGCCGGCCAGCGAGGGCAGGCGCTGCTGCCAGAGGACGGTGAGCGGCTGCAGTACGGCCACCATCAGAAGGAGACCGATCACGAGCCGCGTGTAGCGGCGCATGGCGTTCGCCGGCTGCAGAGCTTCGAGCAGCCAGCCGAAGAGTGCGACGACGAGGATGCCGCGCAGCCAGCCCAACCAATCCATCAGCCCCAGGCTCCCTTGCCGGCTGCGAAGACGATCGTCATCGAGAGGAAGAACATCACGCCGACCGCGCCCATAGCCATGGCGAGGTGCGCGAGGCTCGTCGCGAACTGCGAGAGCGCGTCGACGATGGTTTTGCTGCCGATCGGCGCGAGCACCGCAGCGGAGAGTCGGAAGACCAGGATGAGCACCAGAAGCTTGAGGATGGGTACGACGATTAGGTAGCCGACAGCCATGAGGCCGACGATCCCCACGGCGTCCTTGAGCAGGTAGGTCGATCCGAAGACGGCCTCGGCGGCGTCAGAGAAGAGCTTGCCGACCACAGGGATGAAGGTGTTGGCCAAGAACTTGCCGGACCGGAGTGCGACACCGTCCATCACGGGACCCGCCGCCCCGTAGATGGCGATCAGCCCGACGAAGAGGGTAAGCGCGGCGCCTGTCGTCCACAGCCCCACCTGGCGCAGCAGGGTCGCGATGCCGCTCAGCTTGAAGCCGGACATCTGTCCGATCACCTCGAGCACCACTCCGGCGATCAGGGCGGGTATGACGAGCCCGCGCACGATCGCTGCGATCACGTTGATCGCCACCAGCATGAGCGGGTGGAAGAGTCCCGCTGTCATGAAGGCGCCGACCCCCGCGAGGAGCATGGTGACAAGCGGCAGCATGGACTGCATCAGGCCCACCATCAGCCCGACGCTCTTCTCGACGAGCTGCGCCGCCTGGTAGAAGGCGTCGAGCGCGAGCACCGCAAGCGCCAGATAGACGGCGGCGGTGGCGAAGCGGCTCACGTCCTGCCGCTCGAAGCTGTCGGCGAGAAGCTCGAGCAGCGCCGCGACGACCCCGAGCGCCAGGAGCTCTCCGAGCAGCCTGGTCTCCTGCACGATGTCGCCGGCCGCAATGTCCCAGACGCCCCGCACCAGCTGGGCAGGGCCGTACTCCCCGCCGCCGTGGGCCATGGCGGAGATGATCTTGCCGAGATCGAGCGACGGCAGCTTGCCCGCGGTCGCCTCGTTGACCTGCTGGAGGAAGCCGTTGAGCGGCGAGGACGCGACGCTGCCATAGGCCGGGCTGAACGTGGCCGATGGCATCGGCAGCGGTGCGGCGGCCCTCGCGAGCTGCGCTCCGCCGAACAGCATGAGCCCAGCCAGGAGGCAGGCCTTCAGCCACTTCACAACCCCACCCCCAGCACCAGATGGACGAGGGCGCCGACGATCGGAACCGCCAGGACCAGAATGAGCACCTTGCCGCCGAGCTCCACCTTCTGCGCCAGGGCACCCTCGCCCGCGTCCCGCGCCACCTGCGCCGCGAACTCCGCCAGATAGGCGATGCCGATCACCCGCAGCACCACATCGATGTAGAGCAGGCGCACATGCGCCATCATCGCTAGTTCGTCGATCAGACGCAGCGCCTGGGCCAGCTCCGGCAGGATCAGGAGAAAGAGCACGGCGCCAGCTGCCAGCGAGAGCAGCACCGCGAATTCGGAGCGTTCGCGCCGCAGGACGCTGATCAGCACCACGCTGGCCAGCGCGATGCCGACGAATTGGACGATAGCCAGAGGGGACGACCTCCCCCGTCAGAGATTGAAGAGCGTCTTCACCGACGAGAAGAGCTGCGTCAGGAGATCCACCACCACCATGAACACGAGAGCCACGCCCGCCAGGGTGACGAGATGGCCGATCTCGTCCTTGCCGGCCTTCGTCAGGACGGTATGGATCACGGCGATCAGGATGCCGACGGCGGCGAGTTTGAAGATGAGGTCGATATTGATGTCCACGTCCGTTCCCTCCCCGTCTCACAGCAGCACGAGGGCCAATGCGGCGCCTGCGACGGCGCCGAGCGTACGCCACATGCGACTGCCGCGCGCACTCTCCTCCGCGGCCTCACGCCGCTGGAGCGCAAGGCGCTCCTGGCAGCGCAGGAAGAAGCCCCTGTGCTCGTCGCGGCCGAACCGGCCAAGCTGTTCTCCGAGCTCGAGCAGCGGCGCGGTGTCGTCCGGAGTGAGGCAACTGCGCGGCCTCAGGCGATCGAGTTCTGTCTGCCACGCCTCCGCCAGCAGCACGTGCCCCTCCAGGCGGCGCGCAAGGCCGGCGGCGAACTCCTGCACGAGCCCCTTGGCCTGGCGCGAGGCCGAACGGAGTGCCTGTCCGAGCGGCAAGGCGGTGTAAGAGACATCGCTCGCCAAAACGTGCAGCAGTGCCTGCCAGGCATCGATCTCGAGAACCCGGCGCCGCTGCCGGTCGGCAACCAGGGCGCCGATCTGGTAGCCCGCCAGGACAAGAACCAGGCCGAGAGCGATGCGCAGGGGGATCATCGCGCTACCGCCCCGATCGCACGTCCGGATTCGTCCTCGACGCGCAGGATGGTCCCTGGACGCGGCTCCGCGCCCAGCAGGACCTGACGGTGGAACACACCCTCACGCATGAGGAGGGCGATGCTGGGCCTAAGGCGCAGTTCCTCGAGCGATGCGGCGTGGACGGTCGCCAGCACCGTCACGCCGGCGTAGGCGCAATCGAGCACCGCCTGGGCATCCTCCTCGCCGCCGATCTCGTCGGTGGCGAGGATTTCCGGGCCCAGCGCCCGCAGGGCCATGCGCATGCCGAGCGTCTTCGGCAGCCCGTCGAGCACGTCGGTGCGAGCGCCGACGTCGTGGCCGGGCAGCCCCGCATGGCAGGCAGCGATTTCCGCACGCTCGTCCACAAGGCTCACCTGATGGCCGCGCCAGCCGTAGAGGCCGTCCGAGGCGGCCCGCACGAGGTCGCGCAGCAGGGTCGTCTTGCCACAGCCGGGGGGGCCGACGAGAACGGTCGCGAGCGGTCGCCCGCCGTGCGAGACGCGGCTTGCCAGAGCGGCGGCGGGGCCCGTGATGGAGCGGGCGATGCGGTAGTTGAGCGCCGCCACGTGGCGCACCGCCCGGCTGCCCGTTCCGGGGGCGCTCCAGTTGCCGGCGATGCCGACGCGGTGACCGCCTGGAATGGTAAGGTAACCCTGTGCCAACTCCTCTTCCCAGGCGTAGCGCGAATGTCCCGTGAGGTGCTCGAGGCAGTGCTCGAGATCGTCGCGACTCACCGCCGGTCCCACGACGCGATCCTTGCCGCCCGCGCCGACCAGGCGCACTTCCCGTCCGGCGCGCAGCCTGAGCTCGCGCGCTTCCAGCCAGAGCGCCGCATCGAGGCGATCGAGACCAATGGCCAGGCGCTCGGCTATGTAGGGCCGAATCTGGGTCCACGGCGACTCCGTGCTCCACGCGGCCCTTGCCTCGGCTGGCATGCCCATGCACCTCCGACCACATCGCTATGCCTGGCCGAACGGCGGTAGACGTGCTCATCCAGGAGAAGACCCATGGCAGAGCGGCCGACATGACATGATGGCCGGCGCTGCCCAACGCCAAGCCCAGGCACCGACGCTTGAAGGAGGATCGCTCACATGACACAGTTCCGGTGGTCCGCCATCCAGCCCGCAGAAGTCCTCGAGGAGAGCCGCGCAGCGAGGTTCCGGCCGGAATGGCGTCCGCTGCTGTTCTCGTACCTCGGCCTCGCAGAGGGCATGCAGGTGCTCGAGGTATGCTGCGGTCCCGGCACTTTGGCCCCCTACCTCGCCGCAGGCATCGCGCCGGGCAGCGTCACAGGCCTCGATCTCGACGCCGAGTTCATCGCGCGCGCCAGCGCCAAGGCGGAGGCGGACGGGCTCAGGGGCGTGCGCTACATCGTGGGGGATGCCTACGCCCTGCCCTTCCCGGACGCCTCCTTCGACGCGGTGACAAGCTACACGGGCATCGGGATCCTCGCCGATCCCCGCCAGGCGATCGCGGAGATGGTGCGCGTCTGCCGGCCCAAAGGCGCGGTCAGCATCGCGGAGGCTGGGGCGGGGCCGGGCGGCATCACGTTCGACGGCATCGACGCCCTGGAAGGTCAGGCGCCCTATGACGGCGCGCCGCGCTTGCGCGATCTCTCCCGCCGGCTCCATGCCGGCTACTCAGCCATTCCGCGGGGCGTAGGCAGCAGCCAGTGGCCCGTGCGCGCCCTCTGGGCGCTCATGGCCGAGCTCGGGCTCGGCGATCTCAGGCTGAACGCGTGGGGGCACGTCATGGCGCCGGACGACAGCCGCACGCCCGCCGCAGTACGCCTCGCGCACCGCAGGATCCAGCAGGCGGAACTGGAGGCATGGATCGACGAGCTGCTCTCGGGCGAGGACTATCGCGTGCTCAGCCGCCAGGAGCTTCTCGAACTGCGCGAGCTCGGCCTGAAGCGCCAGGGCTGGGCCATGGAGCATCCGCTCTGGGACTGGGAGGCGAGCCTCTCGCTGGCAGCGGTCGGTCGCAAGCTCTGAGGAGCAGGCTTGCCTGATCACTGGACAAACTGTAATTTTTCCTTTCTGCCCCCAGAACCAGGGACTCCGCATGCGAAGGGTCTAATTGGGACGCGGACCTGCGCGTCGCTCTATCCATGCGGAGGTGGGGATGTGCGCTCAAAATTGCTTGTCGCCACGGCGATCGCCGGCACCCTTGCCCTTTCCAGCTTCGGCACCGCATCCGCCAAGGGACATGCGACCTTCCAGGACCTCGGCCACGCGCAGTGGGCGGCGGCCGCGATTGAGACGCTGAGCGCCCAAGGCGTGCTCACAGGCCTCACCCCGACGCAGTTCGGACCGCAAGACCCCGTCACCATCGGCCAGCTGGCGGCTGTCCTGCTGCGCTACCAGGGTGGCGCCGGCCAAGGCGCGCCCTTCGCGAAGCAGGTGCAGAGGGCCATCGGCGACGGAATGCTGTCCGGGCTTGGCGGGGACGTCGACGCCGGTGCCGCAGCCACGCGCGCCCAGGCCATCGCGATGATCGTGAACGCGCTGCAGCTTCCCGCAAACGGGAATCTCGCCAGCCTGCAAACGTTTGGCGACACGAAGAGCGTGCCGGCCTGGGCCCGCCAGCCGTTGGCGCTCGCCGTGCAGCTCGGGCTCCTCACCGGCTCCCAAGGACAGCTCGACCCCAACGCCAAGCTGAGCCGTGCCGAGCTCGCCGTGATCTTGCAGCGCATCGAACTGGAGCTCGGCCTTGGGCACGCTGCTACGGTCCAGGGCACCTTCGCAGGTGCGGGCAGCGTCATGGTGAACGGACAGCCTCTGGCCACCATCACGCTCAGGGCCTTCGGCGGGTCGCCCGGTCAGGAGACCTATACCCTTGCCCCGAACGCCCAGATCGACTACGGCAATGTGACCGGATCTCTCGCAAGCTTCGCTGTCGGCGACCAGGTCATGCTCACGCTCACTGCGAGCGGCCAGGCGGATGTGGTCGCGGACCTCACGCCATCCCGCACAGTTGAGGCCAATCCCGGCGTTGTGTCGGGCATCGTGACGTCGCTCGGCGGCGGTCGCATCACGATCGCCGCCCAGAACCGGCCCAAGGGTCGCGGCAAGAAGGGCGGATCCCAAAGCGGCACCTATGTTCTCAGCCCGACCGCCAAGGTGGTCATCCCAGGCGAGGGCGCACACGGATCCCTCGCCGAGATCGCAGCGGGGACGTTCGTGCGGCTGGTCGTCGGGCCGAGTGGGCTCGTCGACATGATCATCGCGCAGGTCTCGCCGGTGCCAGGCGGGGGAACTCAAGTCACCTCCACGCCCACCCAGGTGGCCGCCAGCGAGGTCGTCTCAGGCATAGCGCTCAGCTGGAACGGCGTCGCCGGCGCGACGTCCTACCAGGTGCTCGTGGCCAGCGGCGGGGGCTACTCCCCCGTGAGCCCCGCCGAAGGCGGCGCGCCTGTGGCTTCGGACACGACCGTCGCCGGTCTGACCGTCGGCAGCGCGTACACCTTCGAGGTTGAGGCGGTGACATCGTCCGGCGCTTCCCAACCGTCGGCGCCGACCGCGGCCGTCACGTGGGGCGCGAAGCCCGCCACGGCGGCGACCGTCAGCGTCGCACCAAGCCCAACCGGCGACTACGCCACCATCACCGTCTCGTACGACAAGGCTCTCAATCCCCTGACGCTCGACCAGTCTCCCTCCGACTACCAGGTGGTGGACGAGAGCCAGCATACGCAGCTCGGCGTCGCGTCTGTCTCGGCGAGCGGCCAGAGCGTGACGATCGTGACCGTTCCGACTGCCTTGACGACGCTGCCCACGGACCTCCTCGGGATCACCACGACGAGGTCCATCATCGACGATGCGGCCGACGCGCCCACGACTCCGATCGCCGCCAGCGGCAGTCAACAGCTGGCGGGGCTCACCGGCCTCAGCGCTCAGGAGACTGCAGGCGGCATCTACCTCACGTGGTCACCGATCGCCGGCGCCTCCACCTACCAGGTGCTCGAGGCGAGTGGCGGCGCCTACAGCCCGGTGTCCCAGGCGAACGGCGGCACCCCTGCCAGCGCTGGCACCGCGATCACGGGACTCGCGGTCGGGGCGAGCTACACCTTCGAAGTTGAGGCCGTCACCCAGTCCGGCCTGTCCGCGCCCTCCGCGCCGTCGACGGCGGTCGAGTGGGGCGCACGTTCCGCCACCTCTCTCACGCCGACGGTCACCGAGGTCGCAGGTGACGAGGAGTTCACGCTCGCGATCCCGTACGACAAGCCACTGGACGGCGCCACCCTCGACAGGAATCTCGGCGACTACACGGTGACCGACCTGACGACGCATGCTGAGCTCGGCGTCGCCAGTGTCGCACTGGTCGGCCAGACGCTGCTCGTGCAGACGACGCTCTCTGCGCCCATCCCGCTCACCGACGGCATCGAGGTGGCCACTGGGCGCCCGATCGTCAACGACGCGGTCGGCGCCCCGACCACACCGCTGGCGGCGACGGGCAGCCTCTAGGCTGAGCGAGCGCTGGCTGAGAGAACGACCGAGGCGAGATGGCCAGGGCCGGCCATCTCGCCTCGTCTTGCTTGCCAGCCGGGATCAGGCGCGCGACAGGTACTCGCCGGATCTCGTGTCGATGATGAGCTTGTCCCCGTTCTCGATGAAGAGAGGCACGCGCACCACGTAGCCCGTCTCGAGCTTCGCGGGTTTGGTGCCGCCCGTCGCCGTGTCGCCGCGCAACCCGGGATCGGTCTCGACGACCTCGAGTTCCACCGAATTCGGCAGGTCGACGCCGATGGTGACGCCCTGGAACTGCAGGAGAGCGATGTTCATGTTCTCTTTGAGGAAGTGCAGCGCATCGCCGAGCTCGGTCGCCGTGATGCTGACCTGCTCGAACGTCTCGGTGTCCATGAAGCTGTACTCGTCGCCGTTCGCGTAGAGGTACTGCATCTCGCGGCGATCGATATGCGCCCTGGGCATCTTCTCGCCCGCATTGAACGTGCGCTCCACCACGGCGCCCGTCTTGACGTTTCGGAGCTTCGTGCGCACGAAGGCCGAGCCCTTGCCCGGCTTGACGTGCTGAAACTCGATCACTGAAAAGACCTGCCCGTCGATCTCGATCGTTACCCCGTTGCGGAAATCGTTCGAGGAAATCACGTAGCGTCCCCCATCCGTCCTTGATTCGAATCCATGGCTTCAGGGATCAGAGCATGCGCAGAGCTTTGGGCGATACCGTCAGCACCTGCGCCCCCTCGTCCGTGACCAGCA
>JAJYNV010000029.1 GCA_021786135.1 Bacillota bacterium | reverse complement strand
GTGGCGATCGGCGAGGGGGAGATGGACGAGGCGCCGATGCTCTACATCGGCGAGGAGCTGGGCGCCGGCGGTCCCGCATGCGACATCGCGGTCGACCCTCTCGAGGGTACGTCCCTTACCGCGCAGGCCCAGCCGGGCGCGATGACCGTGCTTGCCGCAGGGCCACGGGACTCTCTCCTGCATGCACCGGATATGTACATGGAAAAGTTTTGCGCGGGCCCTGCTGCGCGGGGTGCAGTCGACCCCGAAGCGCCGCTTGCGGAAAATCTGCGCCTGCTCGCCAAGGCGCTCGGCAAGCCGAAACATGCGCTGCGCGTCGCACTGCTCGACCGGCCGCGCCACCAGGAGATCCTGTCGACCCTGCGCGCCGCCGGTGCTGCCGTGCGGCTGCTGACGGCGGGCGATGTTGGCCCGGCCGTGGCGACGTGCCTTCCCGACGGCGACATCGATCTTTTGATCGGTACGGGAGGGGCACCGGAGGGCGTCATCACGGCAGTCGCGGTGCGCAGCCTCGGTGGGGAGTTCTGGTGCCGCCTCAGACCCGAGAACGAGGAAGAGATGCAGCGGGCGCGGGAGATGCTCGGCGGAGTGCCTGACCGGCTCATGCTGCTGCACGATGTAGTCAAGTCGGACGATCTCGTCTTTGCCGCCACGTCTGTCACGGACTCGGTGGCCGGACCCGGTCCGGAGTCGCGCTCCGACGGGAGCTATATCCACTCGCTCGTGGTTGCGGCGGGCACGCTGCGGCGCATCCGCCGCTTTGCGCCCTCGAACTGACGGACCAGGGGGACTTGGCATCTACTGGCAAGTGTGGCTTCTCGCCCTTTCGCTAGGGCTCGACAACCTTTCGGTCGCCGTCGGCATCGGTGTGCAGGGCGTCAGCCACCGCCGGGCTCTGCTGGTCGCACTCGTCTTCGGTCTGTTCCAGACGCTGCTGCCGGCCGCCGGCCTCTATGTCGGCCGCCTCGTGGGGCCGCGACTGGGTGACACGGCGGGCTTCCTAGGCTTCGGCCTTCTCTTCGCCGTCGGGGTTGCCACCCTCGTGCTGGCGTTCCGCCCAGGCAAGAAGGCCATGCATCTCGGCAAGGGAATCGGGCTCCTGCTCTCGGCCAGCGGCGTCAGCCTCGACTCGCTCGCGGTGGGATTCTCGCTGGCACTCGCCGGGTTTCCGATGGCGCTCACGATCGTGGCACTTGGCGTGTCGGCCTTTGTCATGACGTGGATAGGCCTGCAATTCGGGCGCGGCCTCGGACAGTGGCTCGAGGAGTGGGCCGAACGGTTTGCCGGTGCCGTGCTGGCCGTGACCGGTCTCGTGCTGCTCCTCCTCAAGCTTGCGGCCTGACCGGCAGCTGGCCCTTCGCGCGGAAGAAGGTGACGCACCGCGCGCCGTCATCGTCGCGGCGGGAGACATCCCGGTCGCCGGCGCCTTGCACGGCCCGACCCGCCGCCGCGTCCCCTGGCAGGCTGTGGCGGCTCATCCGCAAGCAAGTCCGCGGCCGGTTCCAGGCGCTCCATGCCACCTGCGCCACCTCCGCCACGAATCCTGCTTGACCCGAAAAAACCGCCGGTGGTATGGTACATGGGTGGCGCCCTGTGAGGGTGCAGTTTTGTCTGTGGATGATCCCGGCCACATATGGCGTCCGGGCAGGCATCAAAGGTGGTGAAGGGTATGAAGTCAGGGATTCACCCGAAGTACGAGCAGACGACCATCACCTGCTCCTGCGGTGCGGTCTACCATGTCGGTTCCACGAAGCAGAACCTTCGTGTTGAGATCTGCTCCGCTTGCCACCCGCTCTTCACCGGCGGACAGCAGCGCATCGTCGACACAGGCGGCCGCGTCGAACGCTTCAAGAGGCGCTACGGTCTGTAGAGGGAGGCGGGGCACCGCCTCCCTTCTCTCATGTCAGAAGGGGGACAGACCGTGCCTGAAGGCTATGTGCGCGAACTGCGCGCGCTGGTCGGCACAAGGCCCCTGATCCTGGTGGGCGCCGGGGTCATCCTGCTGCGACGCGACGGTTCCATCCTGCTGCAGCGTCGCACGGACGACGGACTCTGGGGCCTCCCGGGAGGCATTGTGGAGCCGGGGGAGAGCCTCGAGGAGGCCGCCCGTCGTGAACTGCGCGAGGAAGTCGGCCTCGAGGCAGGTGCACTTTCGCTTTTTGGTGTCTATTCCGGCAAGGAGATGCACCACATTTATCCCAACGGGGACGAGGTGCACTTCGTCACGGCGGTCTTTCTGGGACAGGCGCCGGGGGACGTCCCGCGCGCCGATCTCGACGAGACCGCTGCCGTGGGGTTCTTTTCGCTCGATGCCCTGCCCGAGAACCTCAGCATGGATCGCGTCGCCATCCGTGAATTCTCTGTCAGCCAGAACCGATGAGCCGGAGGGGAGCCAGCGTTGGACGAACGACTCGAAGCTGCGATCCGCACCTATGACGAGCTTGCGGCAGAACTCGCCGATCCCGAGCTCTGGCGCGACCCGGGGCGCGCCGCAGATCTTCGGCGCCGCCAGGGAGATGTGGAGGACCTGGCCCTGACCGCACGCGGTCTTGATGCAATAGAGGGTGAGATCGCGGAGGCGCGCTCCCTCCTGCAGGAGACGGACGACCTGGAACTGCGCGAGATGGCGCAGGACGAGGTGCGGCGACTCGAGGAGCGGCGCGAGGCGCTGGCCGCCAAGCTTCAGGAACTCCTGACCCCGAAGGATCCCCGCGACCAGAAGGACGTCATCGTCGAGGTGCGGGGCGGCACGGGTGGCGACGAGGCGGCGCTCTTCGCCGGAAACCTGATGCGCATGTACTCCCGCTACGCTGAGCGGCACGGCTGGCAGGTCGAGATGATGGATGCCTCCGAAACGGAGATCGGCGGCTTCCGCGAGGTGATCTTTGCCGTCAAGGGCAAGGGCGCCTATTCGCGCCTGCGCTTCGAGAGCGGCGTGCACCGCGTGCAGCGTGTGCCGGAGACAGAGGCCCAGGGGCGGATCCACACCTCGACCGCCACCGTCGCGGTGTTGCCGGAGGCGGAAGAAGTCGAGCTCCAGATCGATGCCGCCGACCTGCGCATCGATACCTACAGATCCGGGGGCGCGGGCGGCCAGCATGTCAACAAGACCGAGTCGGCCGTGCGCATCACCCACCTGCCGACGGGCATCGTCGTCACCTGCCAGGACGAGAAGAGCCAGCACAAGAATCGCGACAAGGCCATGCGCGTCCTTCGCGCACGGCTGATGGAACGGCTCGCAAGCGAGGCGCACGAGGAGATGGCCATGGCCCGCCGCAGCCAGGTGGGCACCGGTGACCGCTCGGAGCGCGTGCGCACCTACAACTTTCCGCAGGGGCGCGTGACCGATCACCGCATCGGCTTCACGACGCACCGCCTGCCTGAAGTCCTGGACGGCGACCTCGACGAACTTATCGACGCGTTGCGCTCGGGCCTGCTATGACCTTTCGCGAGCTCTTGAACGCGCGGGCTCTGCCGTCGCGCGAACTCCTGATCCTCATCTCGCACCATCTCGGCCTCGATCAGGCCGAGATCTACCGCGATCTTGACGCTGAACTGCCTCCCGCGGCGCTGCGCCTCATCCAGCGCGACGTCCAGAAGCGGCAGGCGGGCTGGCCGCTCCAGTACCTGACGGGCAGGGCCTGGTTCTGGTCCCTGCCGCTCGAGGTGGGGCGGGGAGTCCTCGTGCCGCGCCCTGAGACGGAGACGCTCGTCGAGGTGGCCTGCAGACGTGCTCCGGCTGGCGGCATGCTGGCCGACATCGGCACGGGCAGCGGGGCGATTCTCGCAGCTATCGCTGTGGAGCGACCGGACCTGCGCCTCCTGGGCGTCGAACGGTCGCCGCTGGCGCTGCGTTACGCCGAGCGCAATCTCGAAGGGCGCGCCGACGTCCTCCTGGGTGACCTGTGCGCGCCGCTCGTGGAGATGCAGGACGTCATTGTGGCAAACCTCCCTTACGTGCGGCTGGATGAGTATGCCGCTCTCCCGGCCGATGTGCGCCGCGAGCCGCGCCTGGCGCTGGTGAGCGGTCAGGACGGGCTCGCCGCCATCCGGCGGCTGGTGCGCGAGGCGCCGCAGCACCTCAAGCCGTGCGGCTGGCTCATGCTCGAAGTGGGAGCAGGACAGAGCGTCAAGGTGGCGGAACTTCTGACGCAGAGAGGTTTCGAGGAGATTTTCCGCCAGGAGGACCTCGGCGGGATCGAGCGCGTGGTCGGGGGGCGGTGGCCGTGCGCACCGAACTGATCGCACCTGATGCGGCGGGCATCGCGCGCGCTGCAGCACTCCTGCGTGCCGGTGCCCTGGTCGCCTTCCCGACCGAGACAGTGTACGGACTCGGCGCCAATGCGCTCGACCGGAGCGCCGTGGCCAGGATCTATGCGGCCAAGTCGAGGCCCTCAGACAACCCCTTGATCGTGCATGTCGCAGGGCCCGAGGAGATCGGGCGCTGGGCCGAGGCCGACGAACGCGCCTGGCTGCTTGTCGACCGCTTCTGGCCGGGCCCGCTGACGCTGGTGCTGCCGTCGCGCGGTCTGGTCGGAGACGGCACGGTCGCCCTGCGCATGCCTGCCGAGCCGATCGCCCAGCACCTGCTCGCCCACTGCGCCAGACCTGTGTCCGCACCGTCAGCCAACCGTTCGGGCCGGCCGAGTCCGACGACTGCCGAGGCCGTGCTGGAAGAGATGGACGGCAGGATCGAGGCCGTCCTCGCAGGACCGCCGGCAACGGTGGGGATCGAGTCGACCGTCCTCGATCTCACCGGGCCGACGCCGCTCATCCTGAGACCCGGCGATATCGACCGGCTGCAGATCGCGAAGGCGCTGTCGGCGGACGTGGGCAGCGCCGGGGGCTCGCAGCGCTCGCCTGGCACGCGCTACCGGCACTACGCGCCGGACGTGCCGGTACGCCTCTTCGCAGGCAGCGAAGACTGGCTGCGCCGAGAACTCGCCCAGGCCCTTTTGGCCACGCCTGAAGCGGTGTACATTGGCCTTGCGGCGACGGCTCCGGCCGGGGCGCGGGGCCTTCTGGCCGCGGACCTGAGGGAACTCCAGCGGAGTCTCTACGGGGCGTTGCGGGATGCCGAAGTGCGGCGCGTCCCGGTGATCGCCGCCTGGCCAGCGCCGTCGCCCGAGGCGGCCGGCGTGCGCGACAGACTGTGGCGCGCCTCTGGTGGACATGTCACGCAAGAGCGGGAGCGAGAGCAACAGAAGGAAGGCTCAGGAGAGATATCATGAAGCGCGTCCTATTCGTCTGCAGCGGCAACACCTGCCGCAGCCCCTTGGCGGCGGCTATCCTGCAGGCAGAAGAGCCCGGTGCCGAGGTGTACTCGGCTGGCCTTGCCGCGTATGAGGGAAGTCCGGCGGCAGAGGCCGCCAAGGTGGTGGCGCGCGAGCGCGGGCTCGAACTGAGCGACCACCGGGCGCAGAACCTGAGAGCGGAACTTCTGCAGGGCGCGATCTGCCTTACGATGACGCGTGCGCATCAGGACGAGGTGCGGCGTCGCTTTCCCGAGGCGGAGGGCCGCGTCTTCAGTCTCGGTGCCTACGCAGGCGAACCCGGGGAGGACATCGAGGATCCGGTCGGACAGGGCGCGGGACGTTATCGCGAGACGGCGGACCGCATCACGACGCTTCTGCGCCGCGCCAAAGAGCGGCACGGCTGGCTCTATCTGCAGCTTGTCGGCCTGGGGTCCGACCACGCCGGGTTCCCGCTGAAGCGGGAGCTTCTCGCGGCCCTGCGCCAGGAAGGAGTGCCGGCGCGGGACTACGGCACCGACAGCACCGCCAGCTGCGACTACCCGGACTTTGCCCAGGCGGTGGGGAACGCGGTTGCGACGACAGAGATCGGTGCCGGCATCCTGATCTGCGGCACAGGCATCGGCATGTCCATCAGCGCCAACAAGGTGCAGGGTGTGCGCGCCGCCCTGGTGCAGGAGGGCCTCGGTGCGGAACTCGCGCGGCGGCACAACGATGCGAACGTCCTCTGTCTCGGGGCGCGGCTCATCGGGCCGGAGCTCGCGAAGGAGGCGGCGCTCCGCTTCCTGCGGCAACCCTTCGATGGCGGTCGCCATACCGCGCGCGTCGACAAGATCCGCGCCCTCGAAGGGTAGGCGCCTGCGTCTGCCAGGCTATCGGCAAGCCATGCCGGGCCGCCGAACGTCCATATGGGCGCGGACGACCGGGCCAAGCTCTGTCGAGGCCTGCACATCTCATCAAAATCTCGCACTTGTTGTGGCATGCTTGCATCAGCGTACGGCTGTCGATATAGAGACATGCGGTGGATGCGGGAGGTCCTCTATGGAGGCATACCGGGACGAGGCCAGACAGGCGTTGGCGGAACTTTTGTCCCTGAGCCAGATTGAGGCGGGGAGCGTTGCCGTCGTCGGAGGATCGACGAGCGAGGTGCAGGGACAGCGCATAGGCTCACGGCCCGCGATCGAAATTGGCGAACTACTGATCGACGGACTGCTGGAGGCTACCGGGGATCAGGCGATCACGCTGGCGGTGCAGTGCTGCGAGCATCTCAACCGCGCTCTGGTGCTGCCGCGCAGCGTGGCTAGAGCCCGCGGCCTGCAGGAGGTTACGGCCAGACCCGTTCCGGGCGCTGGCGGTGCGCTGGCCGCCGCCTATTACGGTCGCCTTGGCGACGAGGCGTGCCTCGTTGCGAACATTGCGGCAGAAGCCGGTCTCGACATCGGCGACACCCTGATCGGCATGCATCTCCGGCCCGTGGCGGTACCGGTCCGACTGGGCATCACAGCGATCGGAAAGGCGCACCTCGTCGGTGCGCGCACGCGACCGCCGCTGATCGGCGGAGCCCGGGCGCAGTATCCCGAGGAGCATCGCAAGTGAGCCGCCAGCGGCCGAGCTGGGACGCCTACTTCCTGCAGATCGCCTCGACGGTGAGCGGCCGGTCCACCTGTCTGCGCCGTGCCGTCGGGGCCGTGCTGGTACGGGATCGCCGCATCCTCGCGACCGGGTACAACGGTTCGCCCGAAGGGCTGCCGCACTGCACCGACGTGGGCTGTCTGGTCGTCGACGGCCACTGTGTCCGCACCCTGCACGCCGAGCAGAACGCCCTGCTGCAGGCGGCCGCGCACGGAGTGTCCACCGAAGGTGCGACGATCTATGTCACGTCTGAGCCATGTCTGCAATGTACGAAGATGCTGCTGAACGCGCGCGTGCGACGCATTGTCTATCTTGACCCCTATGAGGACGCGCTGGCCCGGGCGCTTCGTCAGCAGGCGGGAATTGCTTGCGAGCGTGGCGAAACTCCGGCGGGGTTCCGCTTCGAGCGGGAGGGCGATGTGCAAGTTGGCGCAGACGAAGGAGATCCATCTTCCCAGGCTTGACGGACTGAGGCCGACCCTCGAATCGACGGCGCTCAAACTGATGGAAGAAGCGGGCGAACTTGGCGCAGCGATCGGGAAGGTGCGCGGGCTCTCGGGCGAACGCGTGGAAACAGGCGAGGAAGAGGCTATCCGCCATGTCGCGGAAGAACTTCTCGATGTTGCGCAGACGGCCGTGACCATGATGTTTGTGCTTGAGGAGTCTTATGACGTGAAGATCGATGAGATTCTTGAGGCGCATGTTGCCAAACTATTGCGGCGTGGATATTTGAAAAACGTGTGATTTCTATTAGGACAAGATAAGAAAGATGGGCTGTGCGCAGATACATCCATTTGACGTTGCAGTCCGTCGAGACTACGATTGTCGATGGACTCAAATCACGTGCTGCATGAGGAGCATTTGACATGCGCGAGCTATTCGCGGCGCTGCTTGCGGGAGCGATGGTGCTCGCCCTGACGCCGCTGGTGCGGCGCTGGGTTGTGCGGCACGGTCTCCTGAAGGCCCCCAGCGATCGATCGATGCACCGGCGACCGATGCCGCATATGGGCGGTCTCGCCATCGTCGGCGGATTCACCGTCGCGGCTGCGGCAACATCCTGGCATTCTCCCGGCGTACCCGGCCTCCTGGCGGGTGGCCTCGTCATCGCTCTTATCGGCGTCATCGACGACGTCTGGAACCTCCGGCCCTGGCAGAAGCTCCTGGGCCAGATCGCGTCCGGCATCGTGCTGGCCGTGTTCGGCTCGCGCATCGGCTGGGTGACGAATCCTTTCGGCGGCATCCTCTTTACCGGGACCATCGGCTACGTGCTGACAGTGGTCTGGGTCGTGGCAGTCGAGAACATGGTCAATCTCGCGGATGGCCTCGACGGCCTTGCGTCGGGCATCACTGCGATCGCTTCCCTGGCCATGCTCGTCGTTTCGCTGCACCGCGGCGACATCGTGAGTGCGGTGCTGAGCGCGGCCATCGCCGGAGCGACGATCGGATTCCTGCGCGACAACTTCGCCCCGGCGAACATCTTCCTTGGTGACACCGGCGCGATGTATCTCGGCTACGTCCTCGCGGCGCTTGCGGTGCTCGGCACGGACAAGCAGGCCGCAGCCCTCGCCATCGGCGTACCGGTCCTGGCACTCGGACTTCCGTTCTTCGACACGGCCTTCGCCATTGTCCGGCGCATTCGCAGCCATCAGCCCATCGGGCAGGCCGACAGCGGCCACTTGCATCACCGTCTGATCAATCGCGGCCTCTCTCAGCGGCGCGCAGTGCTCCTGCTCTACACGGTCGCCGTGGCCTGCGGGCTGGGCGCCGTACTCGTGGTGCTGCTGCCGCGCGGCCTCGGCTTCGCACTCGTGGCGGCACTCCTCGTGGGACTTCTGATCGTGGGCATGCGCTCTGGCCTCTTCGAGGTGCAGGCCAAGGCGGCTACGCCGCTCCCGCAATCTCATGATCGCGGGGTGGCGCGGTGACGCGCAGAGTGCTGGCGGTCTTCGGAACCAGACCGGAAGCCATCAAGATGGCTCCTGTCGTGATGAGCGCGAACCGCTATGGCGTCTCGTGCGAGGTGGCGGTGACGGCACAGCATCGCGAACTTCTGGACAAGGTCCTGCACGATTTCCAGCTCAAGGCGGATTACGATCTCAACATCATGCAGGAAAGCCAGAGCCTCACGTCGATCGCGACGAATGTCCTCCGCGGGATGGAGGGCGTTCTCGCACAGGCGAGGCCCGAACTTGTGCTGGTGCACGGCGACACCTCGACGACGCTCTACGCGGCGCTTGCCGCATACTACAGGCAGATTCCCGTCGGCCATGTCGAGGCCGGCCTGCGCTCCGGCGACAAGTACAGCCCATGGCCCGAAGAGATGAATCGTCAACTGGCGGACCGCATTTCCGACCTTCTCTTTGCACCTACCGAGGTGTCGCGCGCAGCCCTGCTGCGTGAAGCGTGCCCCGGTCAGATCTTCGTCACAGGCAACACCGTGATCGACGCGGTGCATCTGATGACCGGACAAGAGCGCCCCTGGAGCCGGCCGGAACTCGCGGAGCTCGCCGCCGCTCCCTTCCTGGTGGTGGTGGAAGCACATAGGCGGGAGAATATCGGCGAGCGCCACCGGGCGATCTTCCGCGCGATCCGGCGGCTGGCGGACCTCAGGGACGTGGAGATAGCGTTCAGCGTCCACCCGAACCCGGCCGTCCAGGAGCCTGCGGCGGAGATCCTGGCGGATCACCCGCGCATCCATCTGCTCTCGCCGCTCGACTACCCGGAGTTTATGCAACTCGTCGCGAAGGCCAAGCTGGTTCTCACAGATTCCGGCGGGCTGCAGGAGGAGTGCCCTGCACTCGGGGTGCCGCTTCTGCTCCTGCGCGACACGTCGGAGCGGCCCGAGGCGATTGCCGCCGGCGTAGTGCGCATGGTCGGTTATGACGAGGAGAGCGTCCTCAACGCAGCGCTTGAACTGTTTGACGACAGGCGGGCATGGGGCGCCATGGCGCAGGCGAGAAATCCTTTCGGCGACGGCAAGGCAGCGGACAGAATATGGCAGGCTGTGCTCCATTGGTTCGGCGACACGGGAGAAGCGCCAACGCCATTCCAATAGAATTCGCTCCCAGACGGCCCATTAGCATAGGGCCCGCAGGGCGCGTTCTACGGCCAATCTACCTAAGCGTTCCCTTGTCACATGGCACAGCATCTCTTATACTATTGGAGGAGATGCGCTGCGCGCATGAAATCCCGCCGAATAGGCGGGTTTCTGGCGAATAGCGCCAACCAGCAGAGCTGGGATGCAGCGAGCGCGTCAAAGCTCTTCGCCAAGCGATCTAGCTTCAGCTGGCGCGGTCTCCAGTGGTCCGCGCAGCAACCATTGAAGGGGTAGTGCATGCGTCGGACCGCTGTTGGTTTCGGCCTTCTTGTGGTCGGACTGGCCGTTGTCGTGTGGCTTCTGGCCCCAGCCGACCCGGTGCGCATCGGGTTGATGGCCGGCACCGCCGCGGGTTTCGTGAACCTCACCATGCTGTGGCTGCGCAGAGATGCGATGGTCCAGGCCAATCTGGTGAGGGCGGCAGTGGGGATGCAGGTCAACTTCTTCGCGCGCATGGCGGTGCTGGTCCTGGTGCTGCTGATTCTGCAGCGCCTCGTGGGGACGTCGGGGGATATAGCGTTCCTCGGCGGTTTCTTGGTGGTCGAAGCCGTGGTTCTGATCTTGTCCGTGAAGGAGCAGGGGTGAGGCATGGAGCCGCAGTGGCAGTGGCATATCTTCGGCTACATTGTGAACGCGGACACGATGATCTTCACATGGGCAGCCATGCTCGTCGTCCTTATCATGTTCAGACTCGCGGCGCGCAAGGCGAGCGTCGAAAAGCCGAGGGGCCTGCAGAACTTCGTCGAGCTGGCATTTGACTTCGTCAACAACTACGTCCGCGAAGATCTCAACGACGAACAGGCCAATCGCATCTTCAGGCTCCTGGTGGCGGAACTCATGTTCCTGCTTGTCGTCAACGTCTTCAGTCTCATGCCGTTCCCGTTCTTCCACGCTGCGGCCGCCGATGCCAACACGCCGATCGGTCTGGCGCTCATCGTCTTCGTTCTCATCCACTACTACGGCGTGCACTACCGCAAGGTGGGCGGACATCTCAAGAGCATGGCTTCCCCTTGGGGGTTGACGCCGCTCTTCATCATGGAGCAGTTCACGAACCCTGGCACGCTCGCACTTCGACTCTTCGGCAACATCTTCGCCGGCGACATCCTCATGAACCTGGCGGCCAGCGTCATTCCGACGCAGGTTTCGCTCTGGTTCGGCGTCGCCTTCATCATCTCCCTCGTCCTGCAACTAGGTGTCCTCGGCTTCAACACCTTCATCGCGGTGATGCAGTCGTTCATCTTCATGGTGCTCACGCTGGCGTACATCAGCCAGAGCATGAGGCCGGCGGGAGAACACTAACCTTAGCGACGCATCCTGGAAGGGAGGTGAGTGGATGCATCTGACATCAGCCGCCATCGCGGCGGTCGCCGCGGGTATCGCTTTCGCGGGCGCGGCC
>JAJYNV010000357.1 GCA_021786135.1 Bacillota bacterium | reverse complement strand
CGGGTTTCAACGTCTTCAATTTGGTGGAGCCGAGGGGAGTCGAACCCCTGACCTCTTGAATGCCATTTATGTCGGACCTCGCTCGCAGCGCGCGTTCCATAGCAGAAACCGCATTGCAGCGCGGCTTTGCGAGACAGGCCAGGCCAGGGTATGCCAACGTGCGCTGTGACATTCACAGCGGATTCACAGCGCGGGAGATCCTTTAGCTGTCGCGCGACGGCAGACGCTGGCTGCCCATGCCCCAGCGGCAGACGGCCAGATTCATGCGGATTGTGAATGTCGGCGTGCCGCGACATGCCGATTGGTGGCGTCTCAATTGTCGAATGGGTAGCAAACATGGTCGAAGCCGGGTTAATCTCACCGAAAGATAGCTATGCGGACCCATTCCCACGCTGGCCTCCCCTTGCGTAAATCGGCCGCTGTTGAAGTAGAATCGCCTCCCGATGGAGGCGATGAGATGAGGTGGCTGCGGATTCCCGAAGTGTGCGAGGCGTATGGCATCAGCCGTCGCACGCTCATTCGGTGGGTGGAACTGGGTGCGCCATGCTCCAAGCCCTCTGGCGGTCTGCTCCTCTTCGATCCAGGCGCCCTTGACGCTTGGTTGCGAACCCGCGCGGCGGGGACCGCCGATCGGCGCAAGCGCGGCAGACCCCGGAAGACGGCGGGCGGCGGGACAAAGTGAGCACCCCGCCGACCAAGGCCGACGAGGCGCACACGGTGCAAGGTCATGGTCGCACGATGTCCGCGGGCGCGCAAGGGCCGCAACTGAGGATCAGTGGGCGCCGCGTGGAAGTGCTCGACGGGGGCCGCTCAGTCTGCCACTTCGACATCCCGGACCGCCCGCGCTCTGACGCGCCGCAGAAGATCGTCACGTTCCTGGTCGACGAGATGCGCCGCAAGGGTGTTGAGCCACCCGACGAGATCGACCAGCGGTTGTGGATAGCGAACGTCGTGGCGGTGGTAGCCGGAGAGCCCTACCGGATCGACCGCTCCGGCGTAACTTGGCTACGGGCAACGCGGGACGGCACGGTGCCTACGTCGCTCATCAACGTCCCGGTGCTGATCGCAGCCGAGATCATCCGCGACGATGGCAGCGGCGAAGAGGCGCGGGATTACGAGATGCTGGCCATCGTACGCGGGCGGGTTCGTGAGGTGCGGGTGAGGGCAGCACGCTTCGGCGGCATGGCGTGGCCCACGGAGGCGCTTGGCGCAGAGGCCATCTTGGCTCCGGGGCAGGCCATCCGTGACCGTGCCCGCGCGGCAATCCAGGTGCTGTCCCGTCCGGTGCCCGAACGCTATGTCTATGCGCACCTAGGATGGCGACGCCTCGGCGACGGCTGGGCCTACCTCCACAGCGGCGGTGCCATCGGGGGCGAAGGTTTTCTGCCAGGCGTCGAAGTGGAGATGCCCGCTCCGCTCGCTCACTTCGTGCTGCCGGAGCCGCCCGAGGGCGAAGCGCTGCGCCAGGCCGTGCACGCCAGCCTACGCTTTCTCGACGTCGGACCAGACGCTGTTACAGTTCCCGTCTTTTGCGCCATCTGGCGCTCAGTGCTCGGCAACACTGACTTCAGCCTGCACCTCGCAGGCCGGACAGGCGCCGGAAAAAGCGAACTTGCGGCGCTCGCGCAGCAGCACTTCGGGAAGGCGATGGACGCGCGCCATCTGCCCGGCGCCTGGAGCGGCACCGCCAACGCGGTGGAGACGCTGGCCTTCCTCGCCAAGGACGCGTTCCTCACCGTCGACGACTTCGCCCCGCAGAGTGCGGTGGACGGCATGCGCCTCCAGCGCGAGGCGGACCGTCTGCTGCGGGCGCAAGGTAACGCGGCGGGGCGGGTGCGGCTCCACTCAGACGCGAGCCTGCGGGCTGCGCGCCCACCGCGCGGCCTGATCCTCTCGACGGGTGAGGACGTGCCGCAGGGGCAAAGCCTCCGGGCGCGGTTGCTTACCTTGGAGATGCCTGCGGGCGCCATGCGCTGGCAGGGGGTCACGGCCTGCCAGAAGGACGCGGCAACGGAGCTCTACGCGCAGGCCCTCTCAGGGTTTGTCCGCTGGCTCGCGCCGCAGTACGACGACGTGCGGAGGGGACTTGGGTCCGAGATGGAGGCCCTGCGCGAGCAGGCGACTCGCGAGGGGCAGCACCGCCGCACGCCGGGCATCGTCGCGAGCCTCGCGGTTGGACTGAACCACTTCCTGCGCTACGCCGAGGAGATCGGCGCGCTGGACGCCCAGGGAGCGAAGGCCCTCTTTCGGCGCGCGTGGAATTCGCTCGGCGAAGCTGCGGCGGCTCAGGACGAGTACCAGGAGCAGGCCGAACCGACCGGACAGTTCCTCGCTGCGCTCAGGGCCATTCTCACAAGTGGCCAGGCGCACGTTGCGACCACCCACGGCGGCTGTCCGGCACTGACGCCTGGCGCCTGGGGCTGGCGGGTGACCGATGAAGGCGGCGCGATGCGTCCGCAGGGCCGTCGCATCGGATGGGTGGATAAGGAAGATCTTCTGCTTCAGCCAGAGGCAGCGTACGCGGAGGTACAAAAGCACTTACGTGACGCAGGCGGCGGGTTGCCTGTCTCTTTGCCCACGCTGCAGCGCAGGCTCGCAGAGACTGGCCTGCTAGCGACCGAAACGCGCGGCGGCAAGCGGCGGTTGCGGATGCGGCGGGTGATAGAAGGTGGGCGGCGCGACGTGCTCGCGATACCTACGGAGGCCCTCTACCAGGAGCAAGTGTCCCAAGTGTCCCAAAACGCCGCAGGTGCGCGCTGGGAGCCGGTTCCCGCTGGGACACTAGACAAAAACGAGTGTCCCACTAGTGTCCCAGCTGCTGAGGAAGTGGCCCATTCCTTCGAGCGCGATGGGACACTCTCTGAAGAATTGGGACACCAGTGGGACACCGAAAACACGTCGGTGTCCCAGCCACAACACAGTCCTGGCGCGGGTTTCACGCCAAATGGGCCACTTGGGCCACTTTCTGCTGGTAGAGGGGGGCTATAGCATGCCGAAGAGCCGCCATCAGCACAAGCGTCATACCACGCCACGACCGAGGCGCGACCAGGCGGAGCGCTGCCCAGTTTGTGGCGGGCACATCATCTGGACGCGCATCGCGCCGAACTCGACGCTGCACCTATCCCGGGATGCCCTGCAGCGGCTGGCTGCGGGCGAACTGGTGGTCCTGCCGGACGACGCGGCAAGCGAGGAGGAATGATCATGGTCTTCTGGTGGCCGGAAACCGTCGCCGTAGTGCTCCTGCTCTGGGTGGCGCTCAGCCTTGCTCGCGGCCTGCGCGTCATTCGACGTCTGCCGATAAGGAACAGCGACCCGAACGAGGCGACCAAGAGGCGACTGCTCGCCTCACTGCGGCGCGGTGTCCGAAGCCCCGATGAGCGCCGTCAGGAGTCTCAGCGCCAACCGTAGCTTCGCCTCGTCGCATCCGGCGAGGAGTGCGCTCAGTTGCTGGCGCAGGTGCTCGGTTCCGTCGTCCGGTGTATCGTCCAGCGCCGCCATGAGCGACGAAACCGGAATCGCCAGGGCGGTGGCCATACGCCGCACAGCGGGAATGCTGGGCAGGGCAGTGCCCGCCTCCACCTGGGCGACGTAGCCTGCGGAAATGTCGGCCGACTCGCCAAGCTGCGCCTGCGTCATGCGCCGCGCCAGGCGTACCTCGCGGATCTGAGCACCTAAGCGCTGTCCGTCCGTCTGTCCCATGCCCCAATCCTCCTAAACCCTAGGCGCAGGAGGAATACACCCACACATGGGCTAATACTGCTCACACATGGGTTGTCTTATGCCAGAGAGAGGGTGCGGGAGCATGAGACAAGGCGCGATGCAGCGCCTGACGGTACCGGCAGACTCGCGCGGCGCCTGCGCCGATGTCGTCCGGGCGTGCTGGCCGTCATGAGTTCACGAAGGAGAAGCCTCTTCGGACGGGTACAAGCGATACCAACCCATACGGCGGAACCGGCAAAGGAGAATGCAGTGGCAGGATCTGAAGCTGTGCGACCCGAAATGGCGGCGTTGGCCATCCTTTGGGCGCTGCTTGATGAAGACCTACCGACCGCCGAGCTACGGCACCTTGTGGCGGCAATCGGCGGCCAGGCGGCGTTTCTCGCCGCGATCGACTGGATCGATCTGCACCTTGCCGACGAAGGCGGTATCGCTCTCATCTGGGCGACGCGAGATCTGCGCCGCCGCCTACGCGAGAAAGAGCCTACGCAGCAAAGGACGGCGAGTGACACGGAGGAGGGATAGGATTGGGCACAGCAACGTGCGTATGCGGCGAAGAGCCGAAGCCCGCGATGGTCGAGCACTTCTCCCGCTGGGGGCCGGAAGGGCAGCGCGTGCTGGTGACGGACGTGCCGGCCTTGAGATGCGTGCGCTGTGGTATGGTCCTGTTCGAAAACGATGTCGCGCAGCGCCTCGAAGACCTGGTGCGCGGGGCGGAGGGCGAGCCTTTGACCATCGTCGTGGCGCGCTACGGCGGCTAATGGAATACACGGTGGACCTGGGCGCTCAGGTGGGCGCCCTCGCTGCGGACGAGGAATTGGGGGACCGGCTGCTCACGGCGCTTGAGCGCCTGGATGGTCTGGTGGCTGCGCCAGTCACGGGTCAGAACACCCGAACTTGTGTTCTCAGTGCGACATTCTGCGTGAGCGCACGGGATGCGCTTGAGGCCGTACACATCGCGACGGTGGCCATGCGCACCGCTTTGAGTGGGAGCGGCGTCCCCGAGGATGCACGCTTCGTGGAAATCCGCATCGTTGAGGAACAGGACGATGCTCCGGAAGCGTCGCTATCCTGAGGAGCGGGGCTTCTGGCTAGCTTTTCGCGCAAAAAGTGACGGCGCTTGGACTTGCGTCCTCATGCGACCGGTTCCACTAGTCGCGGCCGACAGCGCAAATCGGCGACAGCGCCAGGGCGACCCCGGGGCGCCGTCCTAGCGTTTGGTAGTGGCTGCCTCGTCAGTGTGCGCCGACTCCGCGACAGTGCGAAACTTGGCCTAGGTGATGTACATGCGCTATCGCCGTGACGGACCCAGGCTTGGCAGGCACTTTCCTGCAGAGTGCGCACCTGCGCCTACACCAGTCGCGTGGGCGGCCACGCTACAGGGTATGGATGGCGCGGCGCTACGCAGCAAGGTGCGTGGCGCTGCGCGTGCGGCCCAGGCCGCCCATGCGGGGTTCGTGGGCAGCGTCGTGGCCGCCCTGGACGCGCGACCTGGCGCAACGGTAGCCGAGCTTGCGGCGGAACTCGGCGCGCACCGCCGCAGGGTGGAGCGCGCCGTTGCGCGCCTCCTCGGTGAAGGGAGGCTCTTGCGCCGAGGCCCCAAGCTCTTCCCAGCTGTGTCTTCCGGCATTTCCGAGGGCAGTTCCGGCGAAGTCGGGTGGCCCTCCGCAATGGACAGTCCGCTAGCGGTTGTCCTGGCATCCTTGCCCAGCGACGCCCATCGCGGCTTCCTGCGCCTCTACCTCGGCGCGGCGGTTGCCCGGTATCACCTGGCGCAGCAGCTAACGGACGGGTGGCCAGCCGCCATCGTCTTCGGTGAGACGGGCGCCTTCAAGACGGCGCTCGGCGCGATCGCGGCGCGCCTCTTCGGCCAGAGCGAGGCGGCTGCGGTGCGCGTGATCGGGCGCGAGACCGCGCGCAGCCTGCTCGGCCGCCGTACGATCGCGCGGGGCGCCGTCGGCTTCGATCCTTCGCGCTACCTGCGCGGTCCGGTGCTCGTGCTGGACGAGGCGGACAAGGCGTCTGGCAACCTGCGGCGGGACCTGCTGCTCCTGCTGCAGGGGGACGCGGGGCTTGAGCTGGAGGGCGTCCGTTTCGCGATGCGTGCTGCCCCGCTTGTCACCTTCAACGCCGAGGAACTGCCGCCCTGGCTGCATCCCGCCTACCTGCGGCGCTCCTTCGTGCTCGACACGAACGGCATTGCCACGCGCCGCGCGGTGAGCGAGGCGGCGCGGGCGCTCTTCGCGCGGGAACTGCCTCGCCTGGATCTGGCGGCGTTGCGCCCGCCGGTGCGCGCCGTGGGGGCGGAAGGCGAACGACGCCTGGAGGAGCTTGTCGCGCCATGGCTCACGCGGCACGGCGCCAGTCTCTTCGACGCCCGCTACATCGCGAAGTGCGCGCTGGGGCTCGTGCCGCTGCTCAGGGTTGGCCTGTGGCAGGCACTCGTACAGGTGGCGCTCGACTACCTCGCCTGCGCCGCGACGTTGGGCCAAGCGCAGGCGGGCTTCGCCGAGGCCCTGGCCCCCCTCTTAGCGCGGGAGGCAGCGGAAGCACCGCCCTTACCCGGCGCGCCCCAGGGCGACCCGGAAGACGCGGAGGACGAAGCGCGGGAGTCGGACGCACTGGGCTTGCCGATGCTCCTCCAAGCATGCGCCGAGGGCCTTGGCCGCGAGTTCGACGCCGCGTTCCGCGACGGCTACGCAGCCTGCACCGCGCCGCGCAGGGGGCGCCCGCCGAAGCCCGGCGACATGGATCTGCCTGGATCGCGCGAAGTCCTGCGCCTCGTGCTCGGCGAGCTTGCGCTGCCACGCGACCTGGCGGCGGCGCGCGCCTACGGGGACAGCGAACTGCACCGCTGCTACCGGGCGGGCCAAACCGAGGGACGACGCCTCGGCTACGCCCTCGGCTGGCAGGCGGCAGAGCGCGAGCTGCGGGCCAGCGAGGAGTTGGACCGTTGGGAACGCCCCGACGCCGCGCTGTGGCAAGTCCAGCGCGCGATGTCACCCGAAGCGCGCCGCGATCGCATGGCCGCACTGGAGGATGCCCTCGGCGATGGCACGCCGGAGACGGCCGCGCGCGGCCTGGCGAGCACCTTGCGCTTGCGCCTCGCGCCACAGGCGCTGCGCAGATCCCTTCCGACGGCGCGCGTGACCTGACTCCCACTCCTCTCCTCAACCCCTCTCCCAATAACCCCCAACCTATAGCCCTTCCCCCTTCTTCCCTCTCCCCTTCCCCTCTCCTCGCCCTCGTTCCAGTTTCCAGCGACATGCCAGTTACTGCCATGGTTCTATGCGGCTTGTTGCATAGCGTCAGGTCGGACGGGGTGGGGAGGGAGCCTCCGCTATCTCGCCCGATCACTGATCAGCCCCGCTACGGGCCGGTGGGAACCCTATTGACGCCGTGCCCATGGCGTAGCAAAATAGGTTTTGCTGAGGTGATGAGGTTGCGGATCGTGGTGATCCCGGCCAAGGGTGATGAGGCGGCGGTTGCGGAAGCGCTCCGGCTGGCGAAGGAGCGCGGTTGGATCGCCACCGTCGCGAAGGGCGGGCGGCCGAGGCTCATGTCCGACCCGGAGTTTCGCAGGCGCTGGTTTGAGCTGCGGCCAGAGATCGAGGCCGGTCGGCTGTCGAAGCGGGAGGCGGCTCGCCTGCTGGGCGTCGATCCCGCCAGCGTGGGCCGGTTCCTCCGGCGGAAGGAGGGCGACGAGTGAGCATTACCAAGCGCAAGACGGGCGGTTGGCAGTCGCAGGTGAACATCGGTCAAGAGATTGACCCAAAGACCGGGAAGACGCGCTATCTTCGTGACTCCGCGACGTTCGACACGAAAGCGGAGGCCGTCGCCTGGGCGAAGGATCGTAAGCGGCGCGCGGAGGAGGATGCGCGCAACTTTGTGCAGCCAAGCAAGGAGCCGCTGAAAGACTACCTCCCCCGCTGGCTGGAGCGAAAGGAGAGGGAAGGGCTCAGGCCCAGCACGATCGAGAGTTACGAGACCGCCATCAGGCTCTACATCATCCCGGCGCTGGGCACCATTGCCCTGCGCGACCTTCCCCCCGCCGCCGTCCGGCGTATGGTCGACGGCATCCTTGCGACGGGGCACGCGAGGACCGCCGCCAACGCCCGCAATGTTCTGCGGATCGCCCTGGGGGCGGCCGTCAAAGACGGCACGCTCAGCACGAACGTCTGCGACCGCGTACCGGCGCCAAAGTACGAACCACAGAAGCGCGGGGCCTTCTCAGAAGAGGAGTTTGCCCTGCTCATGAGCGAAGTCGCCGGGACCCGGATCAAGAACCTCGTGCCCTTCGCTGCGTACACCGGCTTGCGACCGGGGGAACTTGTCGCCCTGTGCTGGCAAGACGTCGATCTCGACAAGGGCACGTTGTCGGTGCGTAAGAGCAAGACGAAGGCGGGGCTGCGTACGGTGACCTTGCCCCGTCCAGCGCTCGACGCCTTGCAGGCGCAGCGGGACATGCAGTTCGCCGACCGTAAGGCGGCGCTGGCGAGTGGCACCCCCTGGCGGAATCCGGAGGGCTACGTCTTCGCGACCGCGCGAGGCGGCCCGCTGGACAGGAAGAACGTAGCTCGCGACTTCAGAAAGTTCCGGCGGCGCGCCGGGCTAGCGGACAACCTGCCGTTGTACTCGCTGCGGCACACCAACGTCAGCCTGAACGTAGCGGCAGGCGTCCCCCTGGAACTCATCTCGAAGCGGATCGGCCACACGAAGTTCAGCTTCACGCTCGACCAGTACGGACACCTGCTGCCCGAAGCCGATCGCGATGCAACCGACGCCCTGGACCGTTACCTTGCCCGCCGCAAAGATGCTAAGCCGCACGAATAGGCCGTCGAAAGAATTCACAGCGAATTCACAGCGAATCAGCTTTAGGTTACAGAGAAACCGCCAGGTTCTTCCTGGCGGTTTCTCTGTAACCCGCTCCTGGGGCGGGTTTCAACTTGGTGGAGCCGAGGGGAGTCGAACCCCTGACCTCTTGAATGCCATTCAAGCGCTCTCCCAACTGAGCTACGGCCCCGAAAAGCGCGCCCTGCTCCACGCTCGGCGCATCGGGCACGTTTGTCACTATACTCGAAGGCCCCCGGCCGGTCAAGCGATGCAGCCGCGCCATGACACCTGAGTTCAATCGTGACGAACGTCGAGAACAGCCGCGCCATCCAACTGACTTGCCTTCATGTCGCGCAGCGCCTCATTGGCCGTTGCAAAGGGATAGGTGGTGAATTCCGCTCGTATGTCGAGTCGATCGGCAAGCGCGATGAACTCGCGGGCGTCCTGAGCCGTCAGGTTCGCGACACTGCGCAGGGTGCGTTCTCCGTAGAGCAGGGTGTACGGCATGGCGGGGATGTCAGTCATGTGCACGGCATTGATCGCCACCGTGCCTCCCGGGCGAACGGCCCGAAGCGCTTGCGGCACCACAGAGCCTGCGGGAGCGAACGTCACCGCGCTATCGGCAAGCGACGGCGCGTCGTCGCCTGGCATGCCGGCCCATCTCGCGCCCAATTCGAGCGCGAGACGCCGATGCGATGCTCCGCGCGTGAACACGAAGACCTCCGCCTCCTGGCGCAGGGCGAGCTGCAGCACAAGATGCGCCGACGCGCCAAAACCAAAGAGCGCCACCCGCCGGCCCGGCTGGAAGTCCGCCAGTCGCAGCGACCGGTAGCCGATCACCCCCGCGCAGAGCAGGGGCGCCGCCGCATGGCTCTCCATTCGGTCCGGGATCGGTACGGTGTAGGCGGCGGGTACGGTCATCCACTCGGCGTAGCCGCCATGGCGGTGAAGCCCGTTGAACTCCGCCTGCTCGCAGAGATTCTCCTCGCCGCGCAGGCAGGCGGGACAGACGCCGCACGCCTTGCGCAGCCAGTAGGCACCGACGCGCATCCCTGCCGAGACGTCCGTGACGCCTTCCCCGACCGCATCGACTGTGCCCACCACTTGGTGGCCGGGAATGATCGGCAGTCGCGGCAGGTCGAGATCGCCCTCGGCCGTGTGCAGATCGGTATGGCAGACACCGCAGGCATCGACCCTCAGTCGCACCTCGCCCGGGCCCGGCTGGGGCGTCTGGACATCGCGCAGGACAAGCGGTCCCCGTGTCTGGCCGGAGAGGGCCACCTCGGCCGGCCTTTCGAGCAGCCAAGCGCGCAAAGGAACACTTCCTTCATCGCACGATAGTTCTTGTGCCGGCTCCATGGTGCCTCGTGTCCCTTGGCGGCGCAACGTCCCTTGGCGCAAGGAAGGAGAGCCGTCCGGCGCGAAGACGCTGAGAGTTCTATTTGGCCCGTCCGGGTCGAGAAGCGAGGAGATGGCGAGGTGCGGGTCTACATTTCCGCCGACATCGAAGGTACAGCGGGCGTCAGCGGCCGGTCCCAGACCGCCGCGGGCGCCGAGGGCTACCAGGCGGCCTGCCGCCTGATGACCCAGGAAGTCAACGCGGCGATAGAAGGCGCCTTTGCGGGCGGCGCCACGCAGGTCGTCGTCAACGACTCGCACGGTCAGATGCTCAACCTGATTCTCGAGCTGCTGGATCCGCGAGCGGACCTCCTGCACGGCTCGCCTAAGCCCTGGAGCATGGTCGAGGGGCTTGACGGCTCCTACGACCTCATGGTCTGCACCGGCTATCACGCCAGGGCGGGCGCGGCGGGCACCCTCGCCCACACCTACAGCGGCGCCGTCGTGCACGAGGTCACGCTCTGCGGCAGGCCGGTCGGCGAGTACGAGCTCAACACCTACCTCGCCGGTACCTACGGCGTGCCTGTGGCGGCCGTGAGCGGCGACGACGTGCTCGAGGGCGAGGTGGCGGCCCTCTCCCCGAGCGTGCACTTCGCGCGGGTCAAAGAGGCGCGCGGCCGTTTCGGGTCGCTCTCGCTCGGCGCCGAGCGCTCGCGCGAGGCGATCCGCAAGGCGGTGGAGACGGCCTGCCGCGCCCAGGACGTAGCGCATCTCGAGCCGCCTGAGGAGCCGGATCTGATCGCCACGTTCATGCACGCAGGGCAAGCACAGGTCGCCGCGCTCTGCCCGGGGTCCGAACGCGTCTCGCCCGTCGCGGTGCGCTTTGGTCACCCCGACTACCGCGAAGTCTTCCGGGCATTCAGGGCCATGATCACTCTGGCCTCCACGGTTTGAGACCAAAGGGCACAGCCCTGACGCGATGGGGCCCCGCCATGGACAGGCGGGGCCCCATCGCTGTCTCCCTACACTTGCGCGAGGCGCGGGGCATCGCCCCAGAGCCGCTCGAGATCGTAGAAGCGGTGCGCATCCGGCAGCATCACATGCACCGCGATGTCCCGGAAGTCGACCAGGATCCATTCGGCGCCTTGGCGCCCCTCGCGATGGTGGAACTTGCCGAGCTTCTCCTGCAGGGCATCTACCACCGCTTCCGACTGCACCCTGTTCTGGGTCGTACAGATCACAAAATAGTCCACGAACGGCGTGTGTCCGCGCACATCCAGGACCACCACGTAAGGGCACTTGCGGTCACGGCAGGCATCTGCGGCCAGCCGGGCCCGCGCTGCGCTGTCCTCTCTCTCGATGGCACCGTCCCTCCCCAGAGGTCAGATGAAGCTGTTGTACGTCGCCACAGCACGCGGGTGGATGAGATGGCCCTGCGATGCGAGGTGCGCGAGCTGCATCTTGAGGCAAGTCGCGACGGCCACGCGCAGCCCGT
>JAJYNV010000395.1 GCA_021786135.1 Bacillota bacterium | reverse complement strand
CGTGCGCTCCACCGCGCGCCTCAGTTCGAGATCCAGCGCCCGCTTGTTCGGCAGACCCGTCAAGGTGTCATGGTAGGCCTGCTGCTCGAGTTCCTGCTCGAGCGCGAAGCGCTCCGTCACGTCATGCACGGTCCAGACGACCGTGCTGAGGCCCTCCCTCTGCACAAGGCTCATCGTCACGTCGCCGACGAGTTCCCTGCCGTCGCGGCGGGCGAGGCGCACGTTGGACATGACGCCGACACCCCGCTCGGCCAGCGTTTCGTAGATCTCGCCCACGCGCCTGTACTCCTCGTCGGACGCATAGAGGATACGCGCCGACTGCCCTACGAGATCCTCGGGACCGTCGTAGCCGAGCATGTCGACGAGATGGCGGTTCGCGACGATCAGCACGCGGTCGCGGCCCATGGAGATGCCGGCGTGCGCCTGATCGAGAAGAAGCCCCTGCACCGTCAGGAGTTCTCTTGTGCGCGCCTCGGCGTCGATCCGGTCCAGCCCCTGGCTCAGGGTGCGCGCCAGCTCGTCGAGCAGCAGACGAACATCGGGGCCGAACTCCTGGCCGCCGCTCAGGTAGAAGCTGAGGATGCCCCAGCGCCTGCCGCCCCGCTCGAACGGGACGGCGACGAGGCCAGTCAAGCCGTAGGCTTGCGTCAGGGTCCGCCAGGGAGCTGTAGCGGGATGGTCGGCGATAGAGGCCACATACTGCACCTCGCCGGTGCGCCAGGCACGGCCCGAAGGCCCCTTGCCCTCGGGCTCGTCCGGGTTCACAGAGGTGCGCATCTCTTCGGCGTAGGCGGTGGCGCCGGCGGCGGCGTAGATCTGCACGGCACCGGTTCCATCCGGCACACCCACCCAGGTGAGCGGCAGGTTGGCGCGGTAGTGGACGAGCCGGCAAAGCTCGGTCAGGAGCGTCTTGTCGTCGTCGGCCGTCGCTGCGAGGCGGCCCGCCTCCGCAAGCAGGGCGTTATAGGCCACCAGGCGCTCAAGGTCGTCCGCACGCTGCTGCTGCTCGGCCCGGGCCTGTACGAGGTAGCCGCCGAGGACGGCCGTGGCGTCTGTCAGGCGGCCGATCTCGTCGCGGCGGTTCGAAGGCTCGACCGGCGTCTGGAACTCGCCCGCCGCCATCCGGTCGAGCGTGCGCGCAAGGCGCGGCAACGGCCGAACGGCCCGGCGGACGACCTGTACGGCCATGACGCCCAGAAGCAGTACGATGATGGCTTCGACCAGGAGCGCCGTTTCGACCTCGCCGGCCGAGCGGCGGGCCGCCGTGACCTCACTTTGCGCCTGACGCGCCAAGAGGGCGTTCAGGGCGGCAAACTCGTGCATCGCGCGGCTGGTCACCTGTTCGTTGCCGATGTACATGAGATCTGCGGCGTGGTTCGGGTGTGTGTAGGCGAGGCTGTAGATCTGCGACCAGATCTGCTCGTACGACGCGATGGAGACGGAGATCCGCTCGATCAGGACCCTTTGGTCGGCCGGCAGTTGATCGCGGCGCAACTGGGTGAGCCCGAGGTCCAACTGCCGCCTTGCGGACAGAACCTGAGCCAGGGTCGCCTTCGCCAAGGCGGACTGCAACCCGTAGGGCTGAAGGCCGACCCACATGTTGGCCTGGTCGTCGAAAGTGAGGAAGGCGTTGTGCATGCGGTGGACACGCTCGACCATCGCGGCCGAACTCTGCACGGTCTGCGTCAGGGCGCCATCAATCCTGCGGAGCTGGACCAGATTGAAGACGCCTTGCGCAACAATCACCAGAGCCAGGACTGCTACGACGAGGGTTACCTGTCTCGAGAGATGGCTCTGCAACCAACGCAGCATAGGCACGGCACTGCACCCCCGTGCTCAGACCAGAGTGTCCACGCTTTACAGGGAAGATCCGGCAGATGTCCTGCCCTGTTTCGCCGATCGGGCGCAAGAAACCTGTCGACATTTGTCGAACATCTGGCGCAATCGGCAGATCCTTGCACCATCATACCAGACTAGCACCGCCGATTGGCCGGTGGCAGATCGATCTATTTGGACGTAGGACAGGTCCGTGAAACATGCATTCGCTGTCGGGCGCGGTCGGTGCGGCGGCTGCGACATCCTTCGAGGCCGGACCATGGGCGTCAGGTACTATCCCGCGCAGTGGAGCGTACAGCGAAACCTCTCCACACCTGGATACTTTTCACCGAGCGAGGCGATATCGAAGCCCAGGCTGTGGTAGAAGCCCACCGCAGCCTGGTCGGTTTCCGCCCAGACTTCTCGCAGCGCTTCGAGATGCGCGAGCTCGTGCACCATGGCTCTCCCGATGCCCTGACGCTGATACTCGGGCGTGACCGCGAGATGCGTGATCTCGCCCGACGTTGGACCGGTGCGGCAGAAGCGGATGATTCCGGCCGGTCGCCCCTCCGCCAGCGCAACGTAGAGCCTGGCCGCCTCTCGACTCTCAAGCACGGCCAGGGCGCGCTCCCGGTTCGGCGGCCCTACGGCCAACTCCAGGAGGTGCAGGATGTCAGCGACGGGCACTTGTGCGGGATCGAAGGGAATGAGCGTCACCGGCTGGCGAGCGCCCGACCTGGCGGTCAGAACAGCACCTGCGGCGAGATGAGCGCCGCATGCAGGCGCCATGCCCAGATGGCGAAAGCGCCGCGCTCCACGGTGGCGTTTGGCCGGAAGCTTCCATCCGGGTAGCCGAGCACGACGCCGTCGGCCGCGGCGGCGTCGACGTAGCCCTGAAAGGTCTTGGGGATCGAGGCCGCATCGGTGAAGCCGGGCGCTGCACTGCCGGGCGGCAGGCCGAACGCGCGCCAGAGCCATGTCGCGAGCTGCGCCCGGGTAGCCGGAGCGTAGGCCGAAAAGCCGTCACCGGGCAGGACGACATTCTGGGCGTAGGCCCATGCGACCGCCGAGGACGCCCAGGCCGGCACCCCCGCGACAGCAGGGTCGCCCAGGGTGCTGGGCGAGCCCATGGCCCGATAGAGCATGGCGATCGCCTGGGCGCCGGTCACAGCCGCATCGGGGCGGAAGGTGCCGTCCGGGTAGCCTTGGACGAGTCCTGCCGCATGATCGGCATCGACATAGTACTGGCTCGAGCTCGAACTGCCCGTGTCGGTGAAGGGCGCGGCGGCGACGGCGTAGTCTCCGAGCACCTTGCCGGTGGAGCCGTCGGTCAGCTCAACCTTGGTCACAGTGCCGGTGACAGGGGCCGTGATCAGGTGGCCGCCCTGGTAGGACGGGTTGCCGAGCGTCGGATTGCTGCCGCCTGGGAACCAGTAGGTCGAGACGTAGGACTGGCTCAGGTTCTGCCCTTCGACAAACAGCGTGCCGCCGTCCTCGTACACGTCCGTGACCACGGGCGCGGCACCGGTCGTGAAGGACCAGGTCTCTGCGAAGGGCTCCGTATGGCCGCTTGCCAGCGTAAGCGAGCCGGACATGCTGGCTGTGTAGGTCGTCTGATACTGCAGAGGCTGCTGCGGGAAGAGCGCCACCGATGTGCCCATCGTCTCGCCGGGGTAGGTAGCGTTCTGGTCCTCATAGGTCGCGGCGTCCACAAGATAGGTGGGCACGGCGGTCCCGTCCTGGCTCAGGGTGGCCTGCGACACTGCGACGGACTGTACCTGGCTGGGATCGAAGGTGAGGCTCACGGGGTAGCCCGACTCCGGCAGCGCCTGCGTCTGTGCGGCGGGCGCGATGTTCGCGAGAGGATCGGGATCCTCGCCCTCGAAGGCGATGGGGACGTTCGTCTCCCCGTTCCAGGGGAAGGCCCACGAGAAGGCCGTCGCCTGGTCGAAGCCCGTATCCATGTCGACGACATACGCGGATTGGCCCGAAAGGTCTGTGCTCGGGTTCTGGAACATGCCTGCGCCGATGGCAGTCAACGTCGGGTCAAGAAGGCCGAAGCGGTGGAAGGTCGTGTCGAAGAGGCCCTGCAGGCTGTAGGGACCGCTTGGGTCGCCCGCAACCATGACTTCGTTGCCGCCGGCGACGGCTGAGAACGCGTTGTCTCGGTCGAGCGGCCAGGTGCCGGTGAAGCCGCTTGCCTGGGAGCTCGGTTCGGAATGCATGCTCACGCTGGCCGGGTAGAGATTCTGGTTCGTCACGAAGTACTGCGCGTGATCCTGCGAAGCGGCCTGCAAGGCGCCATCGAACCCGACGGACGGGAGCGAGAGCTCGTTCCGAACAAAGTCGAGCACGCGCTGCGCTTCGATGCTCTGGAGGTTCTCCTGGGGCAGGGAGGAGAGGGCGCCCTGCGCCACGGAGAACTGCAGGGTGTCAACGAGTGGAGCGACCCCCGGCGACGTGGCGGTGATCGTCGCCGTGTAGCTGCCGGGCCCGAGCGGAGTCGGCCACTGGTAGAGGCAGCCCTGCTGCTGCTGGTCGTAAGGCATCGTGATATTCTGGCCCTCGAACTGCAGAGTGCAGGCGACGCTCGATCCGGGATCAGGCAGCGCCTGCAGGGAGAAGACCGGTGTGGCGACCAGTAGCGTCACACCGTTCGGACTCGGATCGTAATAGCTGAAAGACGCCCTGGCGCTGCCGACCGGCATGACGATCAAGGCGAGAAGCGTCAGGAACGGCACGATGCGTCGCATGAGAGACCTCCCGGGCCGCGCGTGTCGAGGTGTTCCGTGATCTGCAGCCGAATCCTGCGACGGCGAACGAGCCAGATGCACCCACTTCTGCCCCTGTGCCGCGGGCCCTGGCCGCTTGCCTCAGGCGGTGCGGTGGTCGGCCGTGGCGGCCAGGAGCGGTCGGATGCTGAAGAAGGCGATGACGAGCAGCAGTGCGCCGAGTGCGAGTCCGAACGTCAGGCTTACGCGGGCGGCGGCAAATCCGATCGGCAGCAACAGGATCGCACCGACGCCGTTGCCGAGACCAAGCGCGACGCCTGAGCCGAGTCCGGGGTTCTCCTTGAAGATGTCCTGTCCGATCAGGCTGGTGACGGGTGACGTGCTGAAGAGGGCGATGCCCAGCAGGGCCAGGATCGGCCAGAAGACCAGACCGTGCGCCAGGGGAAGCAGGGCGAGCAGGACGAGGCCGGCCACCGACGAGCCCCAAAGGACCACGCCGCTGCCCAGACGGTCCCGCAAAAGACCGCCCGCGACGTTGCCGACGATGCCGATGCCGATCATCGTCGTCACGAGCGACGCGCCAAGCACCAGCGAACCGCCGGAGCGATGCCAGAGGATCGGCATGAGCGTCGTCACGGTGGAGATGGCGCCCGCCCTCAGCCCCGCGAAGGCGACCAGCGCCAGAGCCGGCTTGAAATGCCGCCGAAACTGCACGGGCGCCTGCTTCGAGGTGCGCTTCGGCAGCGACGGTACGACGCGCAGCAGCCACGGCCAGGTGAGCACAACCAGCACACCGACAAGCCAGAGATGCGCGAGACCGAAGGCGGTCGCCAGAAGCGTTGCCACCAGTGGGCCGATCGCGCGCCCGAACTCTCCTCCGACCATGAAGAGCGACATCATGAAGCCGGGTCGCTTGCCTGAAAGCGTGCGCGTGACGGACATGGCCTGCGGGTGGAACAACGTCGACCCGATGCCGGCCAGGAAGAGGCCTGCCGCCATGCCGGCATAACTTGGGGAGAGCGAGACAAGCGTGACCCCGACCACGGAGAGGAGCGGACCGCCCAGAGCGAGCGAGCGGCCACCGATGCGATCGGCGAGCAGCCCCGACAACGGCTGCACCACCTGACCGAACATCAGAATCGTGACAAGGCTCGTGAGCAGGAAGAGCGGAACGTGCCGCTCGGCCGCGATCAGGGGCAGGATACCCGGCAGGTAATTGGCGAGCGCGTCGTTGTTTAGATGAGCCCAGGTCAAGGCCCAGAATGCGCTGCGGTGTGTCTTGACCTTGGGAACCTCGAATGTGGTGCCCTGTTGTGTCTGAAGCATGGCGGTCTCCTTAAATGATTGCGGATGTCAAACCCATGACAGGTGGTGGGTGAAGAGCAACATGTTTATCATAGCGTCTTCGCGGCGGAGTGCACGCCGCGGGATGAACTCGCCTCGGGGTTCGCGCCGCGTCAGCGGCGCGGCCGGTGCGCGTGCGCTTGCCAGCCGGGTGGGGCATGTTAAACTGGCAGCGGAAGCGGGGGATCAACGTGCTGACCAAGGAGCAGGTGTACGAAGAGCTCAAGAGCATCATCGATCCGGAGATCGGTATTGATATCGTAAACCTGGGCATGGTTTACGGGGTTGAGGTCTCCGAGGACGGGCGCAAGGTGCACATCGACATGACGCTCACGACCATGGGCTGCCCGCTCTACTCCCAGATCGAGCGCGGCATCGAGATGCAGCTCGGTCAACTCGGCGCCGAGGAGGTCGACGTGAAGCTCGTCTGGTCGCCGCCCTGGACACCCGAGTTCATGTCGGAAGACGCGCGCACAGCCCTGCGCTACCTTTTCTAGCAGGCCAGGTCGCAGCCGGGCGGCGGGGATCGTCTCCGCCAGCCCGGCTGCATGTTGCAAGGCTGCCATCGCGTGTCTGACCCAGGCCCAAAGGTGGGCCATGCCGCGCGGCCGGTATTTCGCGCGGGATCTTGGAAGTGGTAGCCTAACGACATCAGGAGGTGCCCATGCTGCGAAGGCGCACGAACATATGGATCGGTATCGGCCTCCTGCTCGTTGGGCTGGTGGCAGGCGTTACTATTGCACCGGTGGTGCGGGCCACGACGCAACCTGCGTTTACCGAGTCGTTCCCGCTCCTGCAGGAGATCTATCAGACCATCACCCAGAACTATTACACGCCGGTCGACAATTCGAAGCTGATCCAAGGTGCCATCAACGGCATGACCGGTGCGCTCAACGATCCCTACACCGTCTACTACACGCCATCGGAGTATCAGCAGTTCACGCAGCAGGTGAACGGTCAGTACGCCGGCATCGGCGCGGAGCTGGACCAGGTGGCGCAGGGCGTCGAGGTCATGACGGTCTTCCCGGCCTCACCCGCCGCCAAGGCGCGGGTGCAGACGGGAGATGTCTTCCTTAAAGTGAACGGCAAGTCCGTGGTCGGCTGGTCTGCCGACCAGGTCGCAAACGCCGTACGCGGCAACCCTGGCACCAAGGTCACGCTGGTGTTCGGACGTGGCAACTCCCAGTACACCGTGACCCTGACGCGTGCCTTGATCACGATCCCGACCGCCACGGCCGAGATGCTGCCGCACGGCATAGGGCTCATCACGCTGTCGCAGTTCTCGCAGGATGCGGCCAGCGCGTTCCAGTCGGCGCTCACCCAGCTGAAGCCGCATCATCCGAAGGCGTACATCCTCGACATGCGCAACAACCCGGGCGGCTACGTCGACCAGGCGGTCGGCATCGCCCAGGACATCATCCCGAACGGCAAGGTCGCCACTCTGGTGGGCAGGAACTACCCGGCGCAGGTCTATTCCTCGCAGAGCGGCAAGTCGCTCGGCGTTCCGCTCGTCATCCTGGTGAACGGTGGCACCGCCAGCGCCGCGGAGATCCTCTCCGCCGCGATCGTGCAGAACCACGAGGGCCGCATCATGGGCACGCAGACATTCGGCAAGGGCATCGCCCAGCAGGTGATGCCCTTGCAGCAGGGCGGCTACCTCAAGATCACCATAGCCCAGTGGATGACCCCGGACGGCAGCAACATCGAGCACAAGGGCATCACCCCGAGCTACATCGTCACCGGCACGCAGGCTCCGCTGGTGGCGGCGCAGGCTTCCCTCGGCGGAACGCCGAGCATGTTCGCCACGCTGAAGGTCGGCTCGCTCTGGCTGACCGCCGACGGACAGCAGGACGCTCTTGGCCACGCACCTGCCTTGCAGCAGGGTCAGGTCTACCTCTCGACGACCGCTGTCGAGCAGGCGACCGGCGCCCAGGTGACCTACACGACGAGCAGGAAGTCGTTCGTGATCGTGCTGGGCAAGGATACCCTGACCCTCAAGCTCGGTCAGAGCCAGGGCAGCCTCGACGGCCGCACCGTGAACGTCGCCGCGGCGCGGGAGATCTCCGGGGCTCCGATGATCCCGTTGCAGGACCTGGTCCAGGCGTTCCACGTCAGGAGCCAGAATCTCGGTGGCGGCAGCTACCGGCTGACGACCACCTACTGAGTCTGCGCTCGGACATGCCGGCGGCCGGCTGCGGGAGATGCCCGCGGCCGGCCGCCTTCAGCTTGCTACTGGCTCAAGGCGACGTGGTCCGCGGCTATGCTGCCGCTTTCGAGGATTGTGCCCTGAACCTCGGCCGCAATTCCTGCCGCCGGGGCCGCCGGAGCGTTGGCGCCGACGGGGGCGATCACTGTTTTTGCGCCGGTGGCGACCGTCACGAGGTCGCCCGCCGAGAGCGAAGGCACGAGCGGCGCCAATGCGCTTGTGGACGTGAGGCGCAGCGTGAAGCCTGTCGGTCCCGCGGCTGTGATCGTTCCCGAAAGGTCGAAGGCGTATGGTTCGGTGACGCGGACCGCAAGGGGCTGCTCTCCCACCGCCACCTTGGCAGAGAGGAGGTAGGAGGGCCAGGCCGTGGCGCTGAGCGATCTTCCGTCGTAGCTGATCGTGGCGCCGCTGCCGATCGCGAGGGTCGCTCCTGTATCAAGGTAGAGCGTCTGGGGGCTCAGGTCCGCCACCTTGCCAGAGAGGTCGCTCGCGGCCGCCGCGGCGAGGTCGACGATGAGCGGAGCGGTGCCGTCCTTGCCGACGTAGGCCACCGCGAGATCGCCGGGCGCGAGAGCGAAGAGGTCGGCGGGCTGCGCCCCCCGGTAGACGAGACCGCCCGCTGCGAGATCGATCGTGCGTGCAGGAAAGCCCACTGCACCAGCGGCGCCGCCCAGGGGGCTCGCGGCCGCGAGGTCCTGTTCGTCGGGCGGGTAGATCGCCTGCAGGGAACCTGCCACGATCGCCGGTGCGCCGGAAACACCATCGTTGCAGGCGATGGCCCGGAGCAGCATCGCGGCCCATTCGGCGCGGGTCACGGGCGAGAGCGGGCGAAAGTCGCCTTCTAGGTCACCCTCGACAATGCCGGCCGATGCGAGCGCCGCGACGTCGCCTAGAGCGTAGGCCGGTATCTCTGCCCGATCGCGGAAGGAAGGGCTGCCGGACTCTGGCGCGATCTTGAAGGCCCGCGCGATGAGGGCAGCCGCAGCCGCGCGGCTGAGCGGATTGAGCGGCTCAAGGTAGCCTTCGGACGTACCTTCGAGGATGCCGGCGGCGACCGCGCTGGCCACGTCCTCGCGCAGGACTGGACTGATGGCGGCCTGATCGCGCAGGGGGGGCAGGACGGCCCTGGGCAGCTCGAGGGTGCGGGCGAGCGTGGCAGCCGCCTGCTGCCGACTCACCGGCAGGGCAGGCGCGAAGAGACCGGAAGATTCTCCGTGCACGATTCCGGCTGAAGCGAGGATGGTGATGTCGGGAAATGACCAGCTGTCGGCGGGAACGTCGCGAAAGTGGACAAGCGCGGCGAGAGCCAGGGAGAGCATGGGTAGGCCTCCAATAGAAAGATGTCGGCACCAAGATAAGACATTCCTCGCGCTGGATGCTCTTTCCTTGGTGCGCCTGCCCGACCGGCCCACGGCGCCGCTCTCGGATGACAACAAGGCGGGCTGCAATCGCAGCCCGCCTTGGCAAAGAACCTGCTACAAGACGGCGCGCACGCGCCCGACGCCCGAGACCTGGCGGCGCAGGGCCGCCTCGATGCTCTGCTTGACCGTCATGGCCGACATGGGGCAGCCGATGCAATGCCCCTTGAGGCGCACGAAGACGTCGCCGCCGGCGATCTCCACGAGCTCGACGTCGCCGCCGTCCTTGAGGAGCTGCGGCCGCATCTCCGCGATGACCCGCTCCACCTCTTCGAACATGCGATCACGCTCCTTCATGCCGATTCTAGCATGGCGCGAGGACGGTCAGGACGAAGCCTCGTCCTGGGTGACGACCTCACGCTGCTCCTGCCGCCAGCGACGCATCACCCTCAAATACATATAGCCTGCGATCAGGAGTATCACCGGCGTGAACCACTGCTCGAGGGTCATGAAGCCTATGCCGAGGTAGTGGTTGACGTAGACGATGCCGTAGAGGGGATTCTCGCGCACCGACTCCTCGATCAGGCCGCGAAACACCTGGTACCAGAGGTTGAAGGTCCAGAACTGGTAGCCGTCCGGCAGCTTGCCGTACTTGCGCTGGATGTAGAAGTAACGCAGGAGCAGGACGAGACCGATCGCGGAACCGACCAGCTGGGCCGGCCAGCGGAATCCCATGCCGGTGAACCGGCCGAGGACTTCGTGGTTGAAGATGTTGCCGATGCGGACCAGGATGTAGCCGATCGACAGGCCCGGTACGGCGAGGTCCAGAAGACCCTGGAAGGTCAGGTGATTGGCACGGGAGCTCAGGTAGCCGGCGAGGAGCCCCCCGAGCAGCCCGCCGTCCCAGGCCAGGCCACCTTGCCAGATGTAGAAGACCTGCAGCGGGTCGTGCACGATCCATAGCGGATCGTTGGCGAAGACGAAAACGAGTCGCGCGCCCACCACACCGCCAACGATGGCCCAGATCGCGACCGAGGTGATCGCGTTCTCGGTCCAGCCGCGGCGCAGGCCCGCGCGCACCATATAGGCGGCACCCAGAAGCATGGAGATGCCCATGAAGAGGCCATACCAGCGGATGCCGAAGTCGCTGGAGAACTGGATGATGTAGGGATGGAGCTGCGGCAGGTACATATCCTAGCGCCCGCGGCCCCTGGGCCGCAGACCCTCCCCTCGTTGGACTTGGCGGTCTCCTGTCTCGGCCCATTATCGCGGCAGAAGCGATGCCCTGTCCAGTTGACCCGGGCCAGGCGACCAGGGTGCGTATCGAAGGCGCGGCGTGGCGGATGGCTGCGCCGCGCACACTAGCGGGCGGGATACGTCACGGCCGCCACAGGCGGGCGATGGGAGCAGCAATCGCGTTTGCGGGATACTTGGCATAGTATCCACGATGGTCTACGCTAGGATGCGCAGGATTAAGGAGGGAACTCCAGTGTCCGAGAATGTTGAGAAGGTTTTGGTGATCGGGTCCGGCATTGCCGGCCTAACCGCCGCGATCTATACCGCGCGCGCCAACCTGAACCCTTTGGTGCTCGAGGGTGACGAGCCGGGCGGCCAGCTCTCGCTGACATCAGAGGTAGAGAATTATCCGGGCTTCATCGATGGCATCAACGGGTTCGACCTCGTGCAGAACATGCGCCAGCAGGCCGAGCGCTTCGGCGCACGCTACGAGGGCGGACGCGTGGAGCGCATCGAGCCGGGCGCGCCGCACAAGCTGGTGCTTGATGACGGACGGACGCTCGAGGCGCACGCTGTCATCATCGCCACGGGAGCAACCGCCCGCTGGCCGGGCCTGCCGCACGAGCGCGACTACATCGGGCACGGCGTGTCCACGTGCGCCACGTGCGACGGCGCCTTCTACCGCGGCCTCAAGGTGGCGGTGATCGGCGGCGGCGACTCGGCGCTCGAGGAGGCGCTCTTCCTGACGCGCTTCGCCACGGAAGTGCACCTCATCCACCGGCGCGACACCTTGCGCGGCTCGAAGATCATGCAGAAGCGCGCCTTCGACGAGCCGAAGGTCAAGT
>JAJYNV010000009.1 GCA_021786135.1 Bacillota bacterium | reverse complement strand
GCAGTAGAAGGCGGGGATGGGCACGCCCCAGACCCGCTGGCGGGAGATGCACCAGTCCGCGCGCTCCGCCGTCATCTGGCGCATGCGGGCCTCGCCCCAGCCAGGTACCCACGCGACCTTGCCGGTCGCCTTCAGGATCTCGTCCCGGATGGTCTCGACCGAGCCGAACCACTGCTCCGTCGCCCTGAAGAGCACTGGACCGCGGCAGCGCCAGCAGTGGGGATACTGGTGGCGGATCTCCTCCGAGCGCAAGAGTCTGCCGCGCTCCCTGACGTAGTCGAGGATCTTCGGCTGCGCCTCGTCGTAGCGCAGACCCTGGAACGGGCCCGCGAGCTCGTTGAAGACGCCGTGGTCGTCGACAGGCACCGTCACCGGCAGGCCGTACTGCCGGCCCATCTCGAAGTCCTCTTCACCATGTCCCGGTGCCGTATGCACAGCACCGGTCCCGTCCTCCGCCGTCACGTGTCCGCCGTAGACGACCGGCACCTGCCGGTCGAAGACCGGATGGCCGAGGAGCGCACCCTCGAGGTCCGGAGCCGGCACCTCACGCAGCATGCGGCCGAGGCCCAGCGCCCCATTCAGGCGCTCTTCGGCGGCTACCGCGATGATGAGGCGTCCGTGCTCGCTCTCGTAGAGCCCATAGAGAAGGTCCGGGTGCAACGCGACCGCCTCGTTGGCAGGAAGGGTCCATGGTGTCGTCGTCCAGATCACGAGGCCCGCTCCGACGAGGTCCGCAGCCGCCGGCGCGGACTCGATCGGGAAGCTGACATAGATCGACGGCGACGCGACGTCCTTGTACTCGATCTCCGCCTCCGCCAGGGCTGTCTCATCCACGGGGCACCAGTGCACCGACTTGAAGCCCTTGTAGACGAGGCCGCGCTCGTACATCTCACCGAAGACCCTGAGTTCCTGCGCCTCGTAGACGGGATCCATCGTCACGTAGGGGTGTTCCCAGTCCCCGAGCACCCCGAGGCGCTTGAACTGCTCCGTCATCTGTGCGATGTGACGCTCAGCGAAAGCCCGGCACGCCTGCCGCAGCGCGAGGTCGTCCAGGCTGTGGCGGTCGCGGCGCATCTCGCGCAGGGCCAGCATCTCGATCGGCAGCCCGTGCGTGTCCCAGCCGGGCACGTACGGGGCCGGCCGGCCCTGCATCGTCTGAAAGCGGGTCACCGTGTCCTTGAGCACCTTGTTGATGGCCGTCCCCATGTGGATATCGCCGTTGGCGTATGGCGGGCCATCGTGGAGGATGAAGGGCTCGCTGCCAGTGCGCAACTCGAGCGCGGCCTGGTAAAGGCCATGCTCATTCCAGTAGCGGAGCCATTCAGGCTCCCGCTCGGGCAGGTTTGCGCGCATGGGGAATTCCGTCTTCGGCAAGAGAACCGTTTCGCGGTAGTCCATGGAAGTAGCCTCCCCTGTTCCGAATAAAAGCGGTGACAGCCTACACGAGGGCGGGCTGTCACCGCGGTACCACCTTGCTTCCCCGGCCGCAGCCGGGCTTCCAGCGCGTCACGTGCGCCACGCGTCGCCAGCTACCTCGCCGCCCCAGGGCGCCGTCTCGCCGCGTACCTTGGAAGTGATCTTCGCGCCCCGCCGCCGTCCCGGCTCGCACCATTCCCGGTTCGCTCCACATTGGCGTGGCGTTACTCTCTTCCGCATCGGTCTCTCCCCGCCATGGCGGGGTCAAATTGTCGCAGGCCTCGAGCCGAAGCACTCTTAGGGTGACTTTACCGTTGGCGACGAGCCCGGTCAAGCACGAAGGCTCATCCCTTCTGCCGGCGCAAGATCGCCCGCAGGAAGGACCTCAGCTTCCCGCTTCCCCGGCTGGCGCCGTCCTGCCCGTCGGAGACCACCAGAGTCTGCTCGTCGAGCATCTCCTGCTCGCGCAGGAGTTCCTGCGCGAGGATGTTGTCCGGCTCCTGAAACGGCTCCAATCAGATCACCCCGCATTCCACACCGGGCGCGAAGCCGACCGTCAGCCGGCCCTCGCGCATGGCGCCTTTGGCCAGAGAATACCCAGATCTTCTAGTCCTGGCAAGTAGTTGTCAGCGAGAGGACCTGGCAAGGGTTGGCAGCCTCCTTGCCAGCGGTAAGGCTCGGCAGCCGCACCACGGTACCGACGCACAGCCGCGACGAGTCCCACGACACTGCCGAGTGAACATCAGGCCACTACCAGCCGCCAGCCAGGCGCCCTGGGGAACCGCCACAGGAGGCACTGTCGGCCGCGGCGAACATCCAGCCAGACCATCTCATGGGGGGCCTTCGCATGGCGCATGTCGACGTGGCAACCGACCGGCTCCAGATCACGCTCAGCCTGGGCGACGAGATCCTGTCGCTGCACGGCGCCTTCCACCTGCCCTACAGCCACATCGCCTCGGTCTCCACAGATCCCGTGCCGGAGGCGTTCTTCCGCGGCTTGCGCATCGGCACGAACCTGCCAGGGGTCAAGACCGCCGGCACCTTCATCACGGGCGACGGGAGCATCTTCTACGACTTCCACGATCCTGACCGCTGCCTGACCTTGGCCCTCAATCACGATACCTATCGGCAGGTCGTCGTCGAGGTGGATCGCGACCAGGATCCAGGCGAACTCGCGTCCGCCATCCGCCTCCACCTCGCGTCCGACTGACCGCCCACTCCGTCGCCCATTGGGCAGTAGGGAGTGCAGCGCCTATAATGGTGCGGACATGATGCGCTCTGGGAGGCCCCTCAATGCGTGACCTGCTCGCACTGCTGGTACCGCCGGACATCCCCGGCGATCGCACGCTCGTCGAGAGCACCGAAAGGGCGCAGGCTCTGCTCGCCTCCGCCCGACCCGACCTTCTCGTCGCGATCGATGCCCTCTGGCGGCCACGCGCCTTCGCGGTCGGAGAGGTGCAGCCGCCGCGCGACGCGTCGGGTCTGTACCACAGTCATGCAGCGCCGGACATGACCCGGACCCTGATCGACACGGCCATCGACTTCGGGCTGCCTGCATTCCTCGAGGACACGCCTCTGTCGCCCCAGACGGCTGCCGTGCTGCGGCACCTCTGGCCCGCCGAGGATCTGCCGGTCCTCCCGCTCGGTGTCGCGACGGCGTCACCCTCTCTTCTGCAGGAATTCGGCCAGGCCATCGCCGCCTCCGGCCAGCGGCTCGGCCTCAAGGTCGTGACGGTCTGCGTCGGCGCCATCGCCCGCGATCATCAGGCGGAACACGACCAGCGGGAAAACCCCGCTGTACGAAGATTTGGCCAGGAGGTGCTGGACCGGCTCAGGCGCAGTTGCGGCGAGGATCTCTTCGACATCGAAGGCGGCCTCTGGGTGCAGGCGCACCCAGAGACAGAGCTCGGTCACCTGGCTCTACTGCTGGGCACCACGGGCGTCGACGCCGAGTGCGATATCCTCGGCAGCTGGGCAGGCATGGGCATGTTCGCGGCTGCGGTGGCGTTCTTCCGCGGGCAGGGCATCCCGCTGGCCGCTGGCCGGGACTGGGAGGCGACCGACCACCCGAAGCCGCTCTGACGCGCAGCCGAAGGATGAGGGACGGGACCGGGCAGCATAGCCCGGTCCCGTCCCTTGTCTCCCCTCCCAGGCGCCGCAAGGGCGGCGTGAGCGCAGCGTTCGCCGCCCCCCATTCCCGCTTCCCGGCCGGACGGGGCACATGCGCCCTGACGTCTCAAGGATCACCGTACACGCGGAGCAGGACGCCGCGCCATGTTGCCGCCCAGCGCGGCAGGGCGAAGGCGACCGCACTGGCGCACGCGTTGGCGCCAAGGCGCGCCCTCAGGTCGGGGTCCGCCGCCAAGGCGGCAATGCCTTCACGCAGATAGTGCGCCTGCGGTGGCACCAGGAGGCCATTGAAACCATCCAGCACGACGTTGGTGATGCCGCCGACATCGCTGGCCACCACCGCGCATCCCGATGCGAGCGCCTCCAGCAGCGAGAGTGATGTGCCCTCGCTGTAGAGCGAAGGGATGGCGACGATGTCCGCGCGGCGGTAGAGCTCAGGCATCTGGTCGAAGGTAGCGGTCTGCACTCGGGCCGAACCGGCCGCGGTCAAGTCTGCGAGCCTCTCATGCAGCTCCCCCGTCTTGGCCGGATCGTTCGCGTCCACGGCGAGCACCGCCTCCATGTCCCTTCGCTCGCCAAGAAGCGGTGCCATGGCATCCAGGAACAGGTCGAGCCCGCGCGCAGGATCCAGCCTGCGCGGAAAGAGGACCTGCACCTTGCCCTGGCGCTGCGCGGCCGGCGGGTGGAATCTGGCGAGATCCACGGGGTTTGGAATCACCGTGATGCGGTCGGCGTAGTCCGGGAACGTCGCCCGCATCACGTTCTTGAAGTTGTAGTCCACCGACACGACCTCTGCCGCCTGCTCGAGAACGCTGCGGCAGAGGTTGAGATGAGATTCGGCCGCGATGCCCTTGCCGTCCCACCAAACGCCGTGCGAAACCACGAGCGAGTGGGGCCGGAACGCCCTTGGCTCCTGCAGGATCGAGAGATAGAGGCAACGCTCCGTCTCGTGGTGGATGGATTCGAGCGCCGCCAGCGGAGAGATTGCGGCCAGCCCGTGTCCCCGCACGGACACGCCTTGCACGGTTCGCTGCCAGTCACGACTGGCATTCTGGTGCACGTCGACCTCATAGCCCTCATCCCGCATCACATCGATGAGATGCCACGCCAGGCGCTCGAGGCCGCCGGTCACAAGGCGCTCCCCGTCCCAGGTCAGGAGATTCGGTATCACCAGTGAAATCCGCATGCTATCCTTCCTGCCTTTCCGCCAGCCACGGCGCCGGGCGAGCCTCCAGCCACGGTTCCAGCTTGACATGCGCGCTGATGATCGACTCCGTCTGCTGTCTCACCTTGCCGGCGACCGACAGGTCGCGCTCACGATAGAAGAGATACTTGCGCAGGTGGTCCTCCTGCCGCGCCCAGCCGAAATGGCGGACGCGCAGGTGGCTGTAGAACGTCGACCGGTCGAGATAGGCGCGCGGAAACCGGCCGCAGTGGATCGGACGGGGCGGCCAGGCAGACGGGATACCCTGCGCGACTCGAACCGCGACTGGTGAAAATCGGTTCCAGGGGTTCCATGGGCCATCTACCCGCACATGGCTCTCGCTCCCCCAGTGATCGAAGATCCGACATGCGATCACGTCGTAATCGCCCTGGTCCATGAGACGCGGCAATTCGGCAACGGCCCGCTGTTCAAACTCCTCGTCGGCGTCGAGCGCCAGCACCCACTCCGGCTCATGCTTCAGCACCAGGTGCCACAGGTTCTCGCGCAATGCGGCTTCATCCACGGGAAACAGCGGTGAGAGGCCGCGGTGGACCTCCACCTTGGGCGACGAGCGGCAGATCTCGACGGTCGCGTCGGTCGAGGCGTCGTCGTAGGCCACGATGACATCCGCCAGCTCCGCGAGCCCTGCCAATACACGCGAGAGATACCGACTCTCCTCATTGCGGACAGGCAGCATGGCAACCACGCGAGGCAACTCGGGCACCCCCCTCGATGGTGAACAACTTCCCCGCAACAATTTATGTCGCATTGTTCTGTCTGGACCGTGTCCATGGGGTCGCGGCCACATAACATAATCCGGGCAGCGCCCCTGGGGAACTCCACCACGAAGAAAGAGGATGCTACCATGGCGTTCACCTTCGGGATCACCGACCCGACCGGCAACCAGGCCAATACCGGCGACGTGGCGCTTGCGGTTTCCCCCACCGATGCGATCGTCACCGCCACCAACATGACGCCGGGATCCACGGCAACCGGCGTTGTCAACGTGTCCAACACCGGCAGCGTCGACGAATTCTTCCAGGTGACCGTGAACTGGTCACCCAGCGGCACGACGACGAAAGCCGCCGCGACGCGACTCGTGTCGGAACTCCTGGTCAGCGTCACTGCAGGTTCACCAGACGCCACGGCATCGCCGCTGTTCGCGGGGACGATGTCGGCCCTGATCGACCAGCCGGACAGCCCGGGGCAAGATCTCGCCCTCGCCACCGGTAACGAGGACGTGCAGTTCGAGGTCATTCTGCCCGCCAGCGCTCAATCGACCTACCAGAATATCGATGTCGGCTTCGACATCGTGTTCGTGGCTCTGAGCTAGTGGCATCCCCGGGGCGCTGCCCGCCCTCCGACTCGAACCTGAACGGAGCGTGTTCTGCATTGACTCAACGCGTGGCGATCCTTACGTCGAACCACCTCGAGCCGTCAGGCATGCGCCAGGTTTACGGTGGCGCCGAGCGCTACGGTGTAGAGCTGACGCATCTCCTGCTCGACCTGGGTTACGAGGTCGAGTGGTGGCAGATCGGCGATAACTGGCGCAAGGAAATCATTCCCGGCGTCCCTCTCCGGGGCGTACCCGAGAGCGACGTCCCCTACCAGACCATGCCGCACTTGAACCAAGTCTTCTTCGAGCAGGCGGTCGACGCCGACCTCGCGATATACTTCGTGACCTTCCTTGCCTACCCGACCGCGTTCCCGCGCAGCATCTCCGTTTCGCACGGCATCTATTGGGACCATCCCGGCACCGACAAGTTCCATCCGACTCAGCCGGAGCGGGATGAGTGGCTGCGCCGGCTGGAGCTCGCCATAGGCGGCGTGCGCCGCGTGGTCTCAGTCGACACGGCAACCATCAATTGGGTGCGCGCCACGTGGCCGACCCTGGCCACGAAGTTTGTCTACGTGCCGAACTTCGTGGACACCAAGGCGTTTACGCCCAAGGCAAGATCAGGCGATCGAGTCCGCGTCGCCTTCCCCAGGCGCGCCACCACCGTGCGCGGCATCAACGAGGCCGGAAGGGCGGCCCTCTGGCTGACCGAAGACGACCCCGATATCGAGGTGCACTTCGTCGGCCGCGCCCACGACGACGGGATGGAGCGCATGCTCATGGCCTGGGCCTCGTCCCACGACCGTGTGTACTACTATTGGTTGCCCCCGCATCTCATGCCGGACCTCTATCGGCATACGGACATTGCATGGATTCCATCGAAGTCGACGGAAGGCACGTCGCTCTCCTGCCTAGAGGCCATGGCCAGCGGTTGCGCCGTCGTGACGACGCCGGTAGGCGGCCTCTCTGATCTCGTCCAGGACAACTACAGCGGACTCCTGATCGAGCCGACGGCGCGGGCCCTGTACGACGCGACCCTGCGGCTCAAGCGCGACCCCGAATTGCGGGCCCGCCTGGGCCGCCGCGCGCGCGAAGTGGCTGAGACGTTCGGTCTTGAACGCTGGCGTCAGGGCTGGACCCGGGTCATCAAGGACGTCTCAGGCTGCACCAATCCGTAAGCGGCGGTGGTGTCGCATGCCTTTCTCATCCATCGCCTACAACCGGGGCAACCTGGTCAGCACTGCAGGTGGAATCCTGCTCTGCGAGGTGGCTCAGCAGGTGGAGCTGCTCCAGACCATGCCTGTCTGCCTAGCGCTCCCAGCCGCGTCGACTCAGGGCGCCCCGTTCGTTCCGACCGTGGTGGCATGCCCAAAAGTGCTGCAGGACTCCATCCTGTGTCTTGAGAGCCAGCTGCTCTTCTACACGCGGCAGACGTGGTTGACGCCGCGCACGGCAGTACGCTGCGGGCGATTGACGGCCGAGGCCGTCGTCATTCCCGGCAAGGATGCGGTTGCAGCGCTCTGGGTCCTGAAAGGCAGCTTCACGCTCGAAGAGCGCGAAGGGCCGATCGAGATGACGGCGCAAAGTCTGCCGCTGATGCGTTCCTGCGCATCAGCGGCGCCAGGACTCGGCACCTGGCGGGTTCAGGTAGCTGCCGCATGCCTCGGCTGCACGCTCATCTTTCCTATCGGACATGGCGCAATCCGCAGGCGCAAACCACGGTAGGCGGCCCCATCCGCCGTTGGCCGCCGCGGGTGGCTCCTGGCGCACCTCCAGGACAGGTGAACCTCCGGCCGAGGGAAGGGCGCCCGCGCTCCTCCTGCAATATGCCGCGGTCTGCCACCGTCTTGTCTCGCGAGCGAGCGGGCGGGAAGGTCACGGTGACTCTCTGGGCGGCACCTTCGTCCGCACCCGCCCGGTTGCCACGGCTCTGGCCCAGCGGGCCTGCTATGCAGCTTTGCGGGCTTTGCCCTGCAGAGCCTGGCGGAGTGCGAGCGCGATGAAGAGCAGCGGCAGCGCGATGCCGAGCCCCGCGAGCAGATTCGCGATCCAGCCCCCAGGTTGGCCGATCTCGAGCATCCAGCGCTCCGTGAACCCAGCCGGGATGTTCTTGGCGTTGAAACTGATCAGCGACTGGCCACCTACCAGCACACGTCCGCCGAGAGTGAAGGGCGCCATGCCGAGTCCCGACGGATGTACGGTCGGGCCCGTAAGCATGAGCACGCGGCCGATCGCCGCCGGCGCATGCCAGACGAGCAGGTAGTCACGGTCGGTCGCGGTCGGAATCGCATAGCGTGCACTGACCTGCCCCGACGTGCTCTGGATGAGAACGGCACCGCGGGAAGGCGTCAAGCTGTAGGTTCCGCCCGTCACCGCGAGCGCCTGCGCCCCGACGGCCAGCGGCAGCGCCACCTGTGAGCCTGGAGACCCAGCCGCGATCTCGTAGACCTGGAGCGCGCCATGCGCATAGGTGACGGCCATCTCCAGCACCGACAGCGGCGCAGGGGCAGCACTAGCCTGCACCGGCGCTGCGAGGAGGGCCGAGGCGGACAGCAGGGTCGCGGCAAAGAGGTGCTGCTTCAGCTTCATACCTCGCCCTCCCGCTCGGCCTGCGCATACTCTGCGGGCGTGATCTTGCCCGTGCGGAGGTCCTCCTCCAGCGCGGCGCGCAGCGACGGTTCCGCCTCGGCACGCGGCGGCGGCGCGCTACGCTGCAGCTGAACGAGCGGCAGGACGGCCAGCAGCACCACAGCGAGGGCCACAAGCGCGAAGGTCAGGCGATCCACGCCTTCGCCTCCTTGCCCAGGGGGTGTCCCGGGGATTCTCCCCGGCCGTCCGAGAGGGACAGCAGGATGCCGAGTACCACGATGAGCGCCCCGGTCCAGATCCAGCTCACCAAAGGCTCCACGATGAGCAGCAGGGTCGCCTGGCTGCCCTGCCAGCCCGACAGCACCGTGTAGACGTCCGCGAGCGCACTCGAGGCGAGGGCCGGCAGGCCGTTCGCCTGTGCCGGTCCCGTCACCTGCGGGTAGAAGGTTTGCGAGGGTTCGAGTCTCACCGTGCCGCCCTGACTGGAGACGTCGATCGTCGCCGCCACGCTGCGAGCTCCCTGAGGGAAGCTCGTGTGCAGCCCCACCATCCGCACCTTATACCCGCCGACGGTGGCGGTCTGGCCAGGAGCCAGCGTCACCGTCTTCTGCACGGACTGGAGCGTGGAAAACCCGATCCCCGCCGCGAGCACGACGATGCCGAGATGTACGATGTAGCCGCCGTAACGCCTGCGGTTCTGGCCCAGGAAGCCGATGACCGCTCGCAGGGGACCCTCGTGACGGCCCTGGCGCCTCGCCCGCCAGCCCAGGTAGAACTCCCGCAGGAGCGTCACGTCGGCGAGCCAGAGAGACCCCACCAGCACCGCGAGGCCAGTTGAGCCGGTGGCGAGCAGCGTGAGCGCGAGCGCCACAAGCCCCATGAGGAACGGGGCGGCGAGGCCGCGCAGTGTCCGGCGCAGCGTGGCCGAGCGCCATGGGATCAGGGGACAGATGCCCATCAGCACAATGATGGCAAGAGCGATGGGGCCCGAAACCGCGTCGTAGAACGGCGGTCCCACCGTCACCGGCAGTCCGCCTGTGGCCTGGCTGATCAAGGGGTACAGGGTGCCCCAGAGAATGGCCACCGCAAGCCCGACGAGCAGCACGTTGTTGATGAGGAAGCTGCCCTCTTTGGACACGACGCCCGCCGGCTGCGCCTTGTCCTGCAGGAGGTCCCGGCGATAGACGATCAAGGCGACGCTCAAAACGCCCACAACACCCAGATAGCTAAGGAAGTACGGCCACACCCCGTTCTCGTTCGAAAACGTGTGGACCGAGTTGACGATGCCGGACCGGGTGATGAACGTACCAAGAATCGTCAAGAGGAACGTCGCGGCCACCAGGATCACGTTCCATGCCCGCATCAGCCCGCGACGCTGCTGCACGTTCGCCGAGTGCAGGAACGCAGTCGCCGTCACCCATGGCAGGAACGCGGCGTTCTCCACCGGGTCCCAGGCCCAGTAGCCGCCCCAGCCGAGCACCCGATAGGACCAGTGCGCGCCCAGCGCGATGCCGGCGCTGAGGAACAGCCAGGCGACGAGGGTGGCGCGACGGGTCTGCAGGAGCCAGCCGAGGTCGCGGCGGCCGAGCAGGAGCGCCGCCATGGCATAGGCAAAGGGCACCGTCAACCCGACATAGCCCGCGTAGAGCAGGAGCGGATGGATCATCATTTCCGGGTATTGCAGGAGCGGATTGAGACCCGCCCCCTCATAGACCTGCCCCGCACTCTGAGCAAACGGACTTGAGACGAAGTTCACGACGTAGAGGTAGAAGAGCGCCACCATCTCCATCACGGCGATCGCAGGGGGCTGCAGTTCAGGATCCTGCCGCGGGGGGCGCAAGGTTGCGTAGAGAATATAGAGGGAGAGCACCAGGAGCCAGAGCAGGAGCGACCCGGAAAACCCGCTCCAGAACGCGGTGAGCTTGTACGCGAGCGGCAGCGTGCGCGAGGTCTCCTGCGCGACGGCCAGCAGGTTGAACTGATCCGTCACCAGGCCACGCCAGAGGACCGTCGACGCGGCGATCACGCTCAGAGCGAAACCCATGGCCGCACCGCGCCCGCTCGCGAGCAGCCGCGGTCGCCCCTTCAGGTGCCCGACGGCGTAGGCCAGCACCGAATAGAGCGCCGCGATTCCCGCGAGGCGCAAGAGCTCCGTTCCAAGGCTCGCGAGAGAGATGGCCCACGCCTCCTTCGGCCTGAGTTGGATGCCATTATACCCAATGGGCGATCAATTCTCTGGCCACCTGACCCGTCGCACCGCCTCGCCGGCAGCCTTGAGCCGCTCCGCGCTGACCTCCACCGCAGCGGGTGACTGGTCCCCGACAACGGCCTTGCGACCCTGTCGCCGGGCGGCCACGGCCGTCGTGCCGGATCCGCAGCAGGGGTCCAGAACGATGTCGCCGGGATCCGAGCAGGTTGCGATCAGGCGCTCAAGTAGCATGAGCGGTTTCTGCGTCGGGTAGCCGGTCCGCTCAGGATTCCAGCCGGTCACGGTGGGAATGTCCGTCCACCAGTCGGTCAGAGGGGTTCCCCGCGCGAGGTCGATGGCCACCTCTTTGGCGTAGGTCGAATGGCGGCCGACGGCCTGCGTGTTCTCCTTGTAGGGGCGCCGTTCGATATGGAACCGCGGTTCGCCCTTGGCGTAGCGCAGGATGACATCATGTTTGCGGGCGAAGTCACTGCGAGCAACACCCCCGCCGTTGTAGCACCAGACAATTTCGTTGCGGAACGCGTCGACACCGCAGACGTCATCGAGCAGAACCTTGACGTAGTGGCTCGCGTGATGGTCCAGGTGGACGAGCAGGGTGCCTTGCGCATCAATGGCACGCCAGAGCAGTTCAAGCAGCGGCCTCATGCCTTCGGCATATTCCCGCGGATGAC
>JAJYNV010000152.1 GCA_021786135.1 Bacillota bacterium | reverse complement strand
GCCCTCTCGCGCGGACTCGCGTTCGCCATCTTCGTCGGCAACACGGTGGTCTCCGGCCCGGCCGGCGCCGCCTTCCTACGCGGCATCCACGCCTCGCTGCTCGCCTCGGTCGGCGCCCTCATCGTGGCGGCGATTCTCAGCGGCCTGCGCGGCGTGCAGAGGCCCCACGAGGCGGAGTCTGGCACCTAGCACGGCATGTTCCTGATCCAAAGGAGGGACGCAAGGTGCGCTACGAGCTCCAAGTCAACGCCCAGACGCAGGTCGTCGACGTACCACCCGGCACCTCGCTCACATCGGTGCTCCGCGACGACCTCGGACTCACCGCGACCCGCCTCGGCTGTGGCCACGGCAGCTGCGGCGCCTGCTACGTGCTCCTCGATGGAGCGGCGGTCGCGTCCTGCACCATGCCGGTCGACGAGGCGGTCGGACACCGCATCGTCACAGTGGAGGGGCTCGCGCAGGACGGCCATCTGCACCCGGTGCAGGAGGCGTTCCTCAAGGAGGACGCCATGCAGTGCGGCGCCTGCACGAGCGGCATGCTGATCTCCGCCGTCGCCCTTCTGGACGACAATCCGCACCCAGAACCGGAGGAGATCCGCGACGCGCTCTCGGGCCACCTCTGCCGCTGCGGCGTCTACGGCCGCATCGTCAAGGCCGTCGAGGAGGCAGCCAAGTGAGCCGCGGCGCCCCGCGGGGCTGGGGGGAGCGGCCGCCGGAGCACCTCGAGGACCGCATCGTCATCCGCCTGGACGGGGAAGTCATCGCGCGGTCGGGCAAGGTGGAGTACGGCCAGGGCATCCGCACGGGCTTCAGGCGCATCGTCGCGCACGAACTGCGCCTCCCCGAGGAGGCGGTGCGGGTAGAGCTCGGCGAGACCGACGTCGTGCCATGGGACATGGGCACCTTCGGCAGCCAGTCCACCGCGACTGATGGCCATACGCTGCGCATCGCCGCGGCGTACGCCTTCCAGTTGCTCCGAGAGCGCGCTGCCCGACGCCTCGGTGCCGCGGTGAGCGACCTTGTCGCGGACCAGGGCTCTTTCCGGGCCCCGGACGGCCGCACCGCCTCCTATGGCGAACTCGCTGCCGAGGCGCCGCTTGAGGGCACCTTGCCTGCATCCTCCGACGTCACCCTCGCCCCGGGCCCTGACTTCGCACCGGATGCCGATCGCGTCGAGGCGAGGGCGCTCGTGCTTGGAGAGGCCCGCTACCCCCACGACGTGCGCCTCCCAGACATGCTGCGCGGCCACGTGCTGCCACCGCCGAGGACCGGCGCGCACCTCCTGAGCCTCGATGACGCCGCGGCCAAGGCCATCCCTGGTGTCGTCGCCATCGTGCGCCAGGGAGACTTCGTCGGTGTCGTGGCCGAGCGGCGTGAGCAGGCGCTCCAGGCCATCCAGTCGCTCGAGGCCACCTGGAGCGCGCCGGACGGGAATCCTGAGCCCCCGCTCGAGGCCCACCTGCGCTCAGACCCCGGTGTCGAGGCGGCCCTCGCCCAGGGCGAGCTGCGCCACGCGGCCACCTACCGCACCCCGCACATCGCCCACGCCTCCATCCTGCCGAGCGCCGCCGTCGCGGACGTGCGCAGGGACGGCGCCGATCTCTACGTCGCGACGCAGCGGCCCTTCGGCCTGCGCGACGAGGCGGCGGCCATCCTCGCGCTCGATCCGAAGGACGTGCACGTCCATCCGCAGCACATGAGCGGCATGTATGGCGGCGGTGGCTGGGGCAGCGCGGCGATCGACGCCGTGCGGCTCTCGCAGGCCGCGGGCCGGCCAGTCCTGGTCGAGTGGACGAGGGCGGAGGAGTTCCAGCGCTCGGCGCAGCGCCCATGGCTCGAAGCGAGGATCGAGGGCGCCATCAGGAGCGACGGAAACATCGCCGCTTACCGCTCCGAGGTGCGCACGAACCCCCACATCTACGGCAGCGGCCGCGTTCCGCCCGAGGTGGCCGGCATGACATCCGGTCGCAATGCGGTGCCCCCCTACGCGCTAGGCGCGATGGATGTCGCCCTCACCGTGGAGCAGGCCCCCATCCAGACCTCGGCCTTCCGCTCGCTCGCGGCGGCGCCGAACGTCTTCGCGAGCGAATCCTTCCTCGACGAGCTGGCCGCACTCAAGGGCGAGGATCCCCTGGCCCTGCGGCTCAGGCACGCCGCCGATCCACGTCTCAGGCGGGTGCTCGAGGCCGTTGGGGATCTGGCGCACTGGGCTGAGCGGCCCAAGGGCGACGGGCACGGCTTCGGCCTCGCGGCCACGATCTACCACGGCACCTACTGCGCCGAAGTGGCGGAGGTCTTCGTCTCCCAGAGCGGCAAGGTGCGCCTGGGGCGGGTCTTCGCGGCGGTGGACGCCGGGCGGCTCGTGCATCCGGACGGTGCGCGCAGCCAGATCGAGGGTGGCATCGTGCAGGCCATGAGCTGGACGCTCTTCGAGGAGACCAAGGTCTCAGACGGCCGCATTACAACGCGTGGCTGGCGGGACTACCCCATCGCCACCTTCCAGGACGCTCCGGAAGCGATCGAGGTGCGGTTCGTCGGCGACGAGGACACTCCCTCGACCGGCATCGGCGAGCCGGGCTCGGTGCCGATCGCCGCAGCGATCGCGAATGCCGTCTGTGCCGCAACCGGTGCCCGCGTGCGCGAGCTGCCCCTGCGCCCGGCCCGCATCCAGAAGGCCATGGCCAAGGGCTGAGCCTGATCCGTCCAACAACCGGAGCGAGGAGCGTCAGGCCGCTGCGGAATACGCGGCGGCCTGACGCTCCTCCGTACACGTCGGTCCGAGTCAGTCTTTATCGGGGAAGGCTCAGAATTTCTGCTCAGACGCATGAGTCCTATGAAAACAGGGACCTCCTGCATGATCGGAGGTCCCCGTTCGGCTCTGAGAAGGGTTTGGGTTGGCTACGCCTCCACGCTCGAAGGGGATGGGGATAGCTTTGATGCTGTTGTCAGCGGCTTGTCTGGGTTAACCAGTAGCCACAATCCGGCGCCAACCAGAGCAGCAATTCCCATGACTGTCAGGGCGCTGACCCAGCTGTCCGTAAGCGCGACCAGGAAAGCAGTCATGATCGGCCCGATAGCCCCGGAGAGGTTGCCCCAGAAGTTGGCCCAGCCAGTAACGGATCCGGTCATGTTACCTCCGAGGTCCGTGCATGTCGGCCAGATCGATACCTGTACTAAGCCAACCGAGCCGAGCGACAACATGAGGAAGACCACCATCAGCCACGGAGTGGCGATGCGGCTGCCAATAATAAGGAAGACCGCAGCCAGGATGAACCCCGCAACTGCGAATGGAGTCCGCGACAGCTTCTTCGACCCCGTGCGGGCCAGCACCCTATCCTGCCAGGCTCCGGTGACGAACACCATAACAAACAGAGCCACCCACGGCAGAGACCCTGCGAAACCCATCGAAGCGAGCGAGAAACCGCGCGCCTTGACGAGATACGTAGGCAGCCAGGTGGTGTAGAAGCTCTGGACGAAGATCAGAAAGAAGTACTGAAGACCAAAAGCCCAAAACCGATAGTTCGTGATGAAGTGCTTCCAATCGCGCCAGCTGGCGACGTCCGGCGTGTTTTCCGAGTCGTAGCCGCTCTCGATGTACTCAATTTCGGCCTTCGAGACACTCGGGTGCTCCTGCGGACGGTCACGATAGTAGATCCACCAGAACATCCCCATAAGGAACCCGGCGACACCGTAGATGTAAAACGACCACTGCCAGCCAAGTCCCATGACGATGGCGACGGTCAGAGGAGTACCGATGATCGGGCCGAGGTACAACCCCCCAAGCAGGATCGAGTTTGCTCGCGCGCGCTCACTGCTTGGGAACCACCGCTTGATGGAGTTGACCGAGGCGGACCAGTCGGTGGCTTGTCCAACTCCCAGCAGGCCTCGGATCCCGACAAACGTGGCTACGCTTGTGCCGACAGCCGTCAAGATGGTCCAGATAGACCACCAGATGTCGGCGAAGCTCAGCATCTTTCGTGAGCCCATGCGCTCTGTCATGATGCCGCCGGGGATCTGGAAGATCGCATAGGTCCACGCGAAGGAACTGAGGATGAGTGACATCTGGACGAGCGAGAAGCCAAAGTGCTTCTCGATGATGGGCGCCGAGACAGCGATGTTGGTTCGGTCGAGGGACATGATAAACGTCAGCGGAAAGATAATTAGGGCCATCAGCATCCAACGAACCCTGCCCCGCGGCGCCGATCTCTGATTCACAGACATCCCCCTCTCTACTGGACGGACGCCTCATTCCGTAGTGCCTTGTAAAGGGTTGGCCTGCGGTGGCTGTACGAAGGCAGCTTCTTGCGTACGGACCGGATGCGATCGAGGTCAATGTCACACAGCAGGATCTGTTCTTCCTCACCTCCCGTGACCATGGCGACGCCCATTGGGTCGACCACCATGCTGCGCCCGCAGTAGTAGTCGCTGACCTGGTCGCATGCGACCACGAAAGCCGTGTTTTCAATGGCCCTGGTAGTGACGAGGGACTGCCAGTGATACTCCTTCATTGGGCCACGAACCCAGCCGGAAGGCACCAGCAGGACCTCTGCTCCTGCTGCCACCTGCTCCCTTGCCACTTCAGGGAAGCGTAACTCGTAGCACACGAAGAGGCCGAGACGACCGAACGGCGTGTCGATCGGCACAAACAGCTCATCTCCGGGCGCCACGGTGGCAGACTCCATAGCACCGAACGCGTCGTAGAGGTGAGTCTTTCGATAGACGGAAACCTGCTCGCCATCCGAGTTGACAATGACAGTGGTATTGTGGGAACGCTGCTCATCTCTCGCGGTACGTTCACGCATACCGAATACGGCCCAGAGCCCATGCTGACGGGCTAAATCTGCCATGCCTCTACAGAACGGCCCATCGAGGCTCTCCGCGCTCGCGTACTGAACTTCTGCAGGGGTGCCTTGTGGGAAGTGATTCATGAATACTTCCGGGAACACCACAAGATTTGCTCCGCTGACGGCTGCGCGGGACATGTAGTGAGCAGCCGTGCGCAGGTTCTCCTCCTTGTCCGGTGTGGAACCGACCTGAATCATGGCTACGCGAAACGACATATCCAAAGCCTCCTGTCAGGCAGCTATCGGTCCTTGCCGCCGACGCCCTCGAGATACATGGCGTATTTTGCAGCGCCTGAGATGTCCTTGAGAGATTCCCCTGCAAGAATGCGTTCTCTCGTGTGCGGTTCGGCCGCTTCCTTCGAAGCGGCTATCTTCGCGAGCTCCTCTACCTGGTCGTTTGGCACTACCATGACGCCATTCTCATCCCCAAAGATGAGATCTCCAGGCATAACTGCGACGCCTGCGACGGCAATCGGAACGTTAACTTCTCCCTCGATGCCGAGGTTCCGTGTGGTGAGAGGACTGATTCCTCGCGAGAAGATGGGCATGTTCAACTCGGTCAACTCTGAGTAGTCGGTGATTGAACCGTCGATCACGGCGCCTGCTGCGCCCTTGGCGTGAGTGGCGAAGCCGACCATACCACCAAAGCATGCTCGCTGTGTGTCACCACTGACACTAACAACAAGCACATCGTCTTTGGTCAGGAGGTCGATCGCGACGTGCACTGCAGCGGAGTCCAGGTGCGGGATGCGCACAGTGATAGCCCTTCCCACCAGCTTGGTCGGCCTTTGCAGGGGGTTGAGGCCTAGCATGAAACCACGGTCCGTCAGGTGACCCACCGTAGAAGGACTGACCTTGCGGTATTCCTCGAGCAGTGCCGACGTGAAGCGTTCCACCTTCGCGTACACTTTGATCATTCAGGCACCTCCATGAGCCACATCTGTTACCGCGCTGGTCTGACCCGTAAACCGCTGCAAACCGTTGCGCACGGAAATTCGCGTGAGGCGCTCAGCCTCAGCTGCATCCCCACGTGCTATAGCCTCGCAGGTCAAGACGTGCTCCGACACGATCTGATCGGGGTCCCCAAAGTTCACCTCCCCTATGACGATCAACTGGATGCTCTGGAGCAGCTGCCGGATCAGCCCGGCGAGATACGCGTTTCCTGAAGCCTTGGCGATAAGCAGGTGAAGCTGCAAATTCGCGTCGTGAAACCGAAGGACACTAGCTTCGTTTCCCTTCTCATAACCGACTTGCGCAAGGTGGAGCATCGTAGCCACTTCATCGGCTGTAACATGGAGCGCGGCTAAGCGCGCGGACTCGGCCTCAAGGATCTCGCGGACCGCAAACAGTTCACGTACCTCGCGAACGGTAGGCTGGTGCACGCTATATCCACGGCCAACGATCGCGTCAACCAGGCCAATGTGTACCAGACGCTGCAAGGACTCCCGCACAGGCGTCTTGCTTACGCCGTACTCGCGTGCAAGGGCACTTTCAGTCAACAGCGCTCCAGGCCGCAGGTGACCACCTAAGATGGCTGAACGCAGGTCCTCGAAGATGGTGGTGGGCAGCGAAGCCATAGACCCAGGCCCCCAGTATATGCTAGATATATCTTGCATATCTCAGTTCTCGCCCGTTCGCGTAACTCCTCTTTGGTGCTCATGTACGACTCTACTCCACGGTACGCGCGTCAGCGTCGCCGTCATCCGCAACACCCTCAGGAGCGCGGTGCGCATCGCGGGTATTGTCGACGCGGAGGGTCGACCGCTCCACATTGGCCCGCGCCAGTTACGCCAAACTTACGCGACTGCCCTGATCAATGCAGGTATCAGCGTGCCCGCGCTACGGCACCTGTTCGGCGCGACCGTGCGCCAGCGGTACGAAACGACGCTCAGCGCGGCGAAGAGCCAAGACTCGTCGGCGATGCTGGAGATTGCGGCGGCGGCTTCCAAAGGAGAGCCGGACATGAGCTAGGTTGAGAGCGCTAAGCTCAAGACGCGGGTCGCCCACGGCTACTGCCTGCGCGAGATTGCACAGCAGCCCTGTCCGGTCGCTAACGTCTGCGAGCATTGTCCGGCGTTCACGCCGCTGCCGGACGATCCGGCATCATCTGGAGGACGTCAAACTGCTCATCCGCGATGCTGCGATGCGTGGCTGGGAGACCGAAGTCAGGCGGGCACCAGGAAGAAGCCAATCACCTGCAGCGGCTTCTGGATAGCGGACCTCATGCCCGTGGGCAGCGCTGTACCCACGCGGCGCCATAGATTTGACATGCGGCCGCGGATACGAGGAACTTGCAGGTCGAAAGCTGCACCGCATCGGTGCGGGTGAGCAAGCAATCTGGAGGCGGCCATTGGGAGTCGAACACAACCGCTTCCCAAAGGAAGCGCCGCGCGCGTTGCGATCTCGGGGCACCCGGTACCGTGACCGCCAGTTGGATTGTCGCATGGATCTTCGGGAGACTCACCTAGCTTGGACGACGCACGGGTGTGGAGGCAGGATAGATGTCTTGACGCCCAAGGGAGCGAGATCGATGATACCTACGGGGGTATCTGCCCGCTCCTGCCTCTTCGGGCTTGCGGCTCGGAGGAGGCGACAAGCGCATGCGCCGGACGTCCTTGCAGGCGACTTGGCGGATGTACCGCGATTTCTTTGCTGGCTGGTCGCGCTACAGGCATCGCCTGCGGCGCGACGAGGTCTGGATCCAAGGCTTCGCGCGCAAGAAGGGTGTGCAGGTCAATCCGCACTTGATGATGCGCACGAACCTGAAGATCTGGATCGAGGAGAATCGGGACCTGTACGGCACCCAGCAGTGCCCCTGCTTCGAGCCATCTGGCGATCAGGCGTTGGACAGGAAGCTGATCTGCCCGTGCAAATTCGCGCTGAGCGACATCGAGGCGACCGGCACCTGCCACTGCACGCTATTCGGTCGGGCCGACTACACGCCGGCAGACTTCGCCGCTGCGGAAGCTCGGCTGCAGCATGAGTACCGGCCACGCCTGAAGTTGCAGGGCAACCGCCTCGATACCCGCGGTTGGCCGCTCAACCCTGCGCGCAGCCTCATGGTGCCAGACCCGCTGCACCAGGTGAAGCAGGCTCTGAGTCAGGTCACGGGCGACCTCGTGGTCCTCGTGGACCAACCGGGCTCCGTCCAGAACCTGCGACGTCTGGCGGAGACCCGTGGCTTCGGCTTTGAGAGCCGCGAGGCGGAACCCGGCGTCTCGGAAGTGACCCTGCTGCGCGAAGCACATCGGACCGTCTGAACATCGTCAGGTGCTCGGCGGGCACCTCAGGCATCGGGCAGTTTCAGTTTAGGTAGGAACATCACGGAGGGCCGCGGTATCCCGAGGTGGTCCTGGAGCGGGCAGACCTCTGCATCCACAGGCTCTCGTCTTCTGCCGAATGCGCATATTTGAGCTTTTGGCGCATCACACGTCGGCCCGCCCGACATGAATACGTCCATGCATCCCTCATATCGCCCGCGGCATCGGTCCAAGCCCGACTGGCCCATGCGGCAGCGCGATGAGCGGCCGCAACCCGCCGCCGTCTCTGGCCGCGCATGCTACGCGCGGCTATCATCGTCGAACTGGAGGGGCCTGTCTCTTGCGGTTTTCGAGCCTCGGGGTCAGCGACGGCGCAGCGCAAGCGCGGCACGCCAGCTCAGACGTCCGCCTCCCCGCACCAAGGCCGGCGCGTAGATGCGGGCGGCCAGGCGCACCTCGCCATAGATGGCGGCCAGGGTGAGGAGCGCCGCCAGCCACGGGTCCCAGGCAGGCACCGACCCGATCGCAAGGCGGGCCGGCATCAGGATGGGTGCGAGCGGCGGCAGGAACGAGAGGATGCGCAGCACGGGGTTGGTCGGCTCGGCGATCAGCAGGTAGGTGAGCATGAAACCGGCCATGAGCGGCAGCACGAACGGCATGGCGACGTTCTGCACATCCTCCTGGCGACCCACGAGTGTGCCGCCGACCGCAAAGGCGAAGGCGTAGAAGGCATAGCCGATCACGAACCACAGCAGCACGCTCGGCAGGAGCACCCAGATGGTGCCGGGGATGACCGTATGCTGGAAGACGGCGTTGGCCAGGAGGCCCGCGGCGATGGTGATCGCCATCTGTCCGAAGCCGAAGATGCCGATGCCGAGCACCTTGCCGACCAGCAGATCGGTCGCGCGCACCGCCGACACCAGCACCTCCGCGGTGCGCGATGTCTTCTCCTGAGCGACACCCGCCACCACCGCATTACCGTAGAGGGCGAGCGTTACATAGAGGAGAAGGGCGGCCGCGAGCGCCGCGACATCGCGCGCCATCTGATCCTTCGGCGGGGGCTTCAGGGTCTGCACCGCAAGCCGCACGGGTGTGAATGCCGCCCGCAGCGTGGGCATGGGCACACCCGCCCCGATCAGCACCTGCTGCTCGTGCGCCGCGTTGAGCGTCGCCTGCAAAGCCGCCCCCAGTTGCGGGTCCAGAGTCTCGGTGCGGAAGTACCCGACCGACCCGCGCACGATGGCCACGGCGGTGGTCCCGCGCAAAATCAGGGCGGCATCGATCCTGCCTCGCGTCAGGTCCTTGACGGCGGCGGCCCTCGACGGCACCTGCACGATGCGCACATCGAGCCCGGCTGCCTTGGCAGCGCCGCGGACATCCGCGCCGACCGCCTGCGCCGGCCCGCCCACGAGACCGCGGCGCGTCGGACTTGCCGGTGCCTGCACCAGGGCGGGGATCGCAATGAGCACGACGACGAGCAGAGGCATCAGCACCGTGACGATCCGGGTGGCGCGAGAGCGCATGCGCTCCCGCAGTTCCCTTGAGGCCACGAGGCGCACCGTCTCGAGGCTCACTGCGCTCCCTCCTCGCTCACCGCGGCACGGAACATCTCCGCGAGGCTCGGCAGATCCCGTCGAAACTCCCGCACCGGGCCGTGGGCGAGCGCCGCCTTGAGCACCCGCTGCGCATCGGCGCCCGGGCCGAGAGCGAGCAGGAACCGCGTGCCTTCGCTGTGCACGAGAGACACGCCTGGAAGAACACCGGCCCAGGACGCGTCTTCTGTATCCACGTCCACCCATATGCGCTGGCCGGCTGCGCCCGCCAGATCCGCCACGGACCCCACGGCCACCATGCGGCCGCCCCGGATGATGCCGATCCGATCGCATAGGCGCTCCACCAGCTCGAGCTGGTGGCTCGAGAAGAGCACAGGCACGCCCGCGTCGGCCTGCTCGCGCAGGACCCCGCTCATCACGTCGACCGCAACGGGGTCGAGGCCGGCGAACGGCTCATCGAGAATGAGGAGATTCGGGGCGAAGACAAGTGCCGCGGCGAGCTGCGCTCGCTGCTGGTTGCCGTGGCTGAGCACCTGGACCTCGTCTCCCGCCCGCGACGCGAGCCCCAGCCGCTCGAGCCACCTGTCTGCGGCAAGCCTCGCATCGCCCAGGGACATGCCGTGCAGCCGCGCCAGGTAGACGAGCTGCTCGCCCAGCCGCATCGTCGGGTAGAGGCCCCTCTCCTCGGGCATGTAGCCGAAGCGACGTCGCGCGGCGAAGTCGAGCGGCGCTCCCGCCCAGCGCACCTCGCCCCGGTCCGGGCCGAGCACGCCCATGACGATACGCATGGTGGTGGTCTTGCCGGCGCCATTGCTGCCGACGAAGCCGAAGACTTCGCGGTCCCGCACCTCGAAGCTCAAATCGCTCAAGGCCGCGGTAGCGCCAAAGCGCTTCTCGAGGCCCAGGATCTCCAGCACCGCAGCACCGCCCCTTCCGCCGCTTGACGCGAAGATGGGCCCTTGCCGAGGGCCTCCCTCTAGCCCTGCCTGAGGGCCTCGATCGGATCGAGCCGGCTCGCCCGCAGAGCCGGCCACATGCCGAACACCACCCCCACGGCGACCGAGAAGCCGAGCGCGAGCACGATGGGGCCCGGGGAGGTCCCGGAGGGCCAGTGCAGGGCGTTCGTGAAGGCGAGGGCGCCGAGGTATCCGAGCGCCGCGCCGATCGCGCCTCCCCCGAGGCTGAGGATGCCCGACTCGATCAGGAACTGGAGCGCGATGATCAGGCGCTTGGCGCCGATCGCCTTCCGAAGGCCGATCTCGCGCGTCCGCTCGCTCACCGTCACGAGCATGATGTTCATGATGCCGATGCCGCCCACGAGGAGGGAGATGCCGGCGATGCCGCCGAGCATCACCGTCAGGGTGCCCGTCAATGCGGCGAGCGTCTTGAGCACCTGATCCTCGGACACGACCTCGGCCGCGGTCGTGCTGCGGAAGCGCCGGTCCATGACGGCCTGCAGGTGGCCGACCGCGAGCGGGGCCAGATCGGACGAGCGCGCCTCGGTCATGAAAGCGGCAACGGTGTTCGTGTGCAGGATCTCTTCGGCGACCGTCACCGGTGTGACGATCACGTCGTCCGGGTTCGAGGTGATGCCTGCGCCGCCGCTCTGGTTCATGACACCGACCACGATGAGCGGCGTGCCGTCCACCTGGATGGTGCGCCCGATCGGGTCGGCAGCGCCGAAGAGGTTCTGGTCGGTCGTCGCGCCGAGCACTGCCACCTGCCGGCGCAGCAGCACGTCGGAGGCGACGAGATAGCGCCCCGCCGCGATCGTCCGGCCCTGGATCGCCGCGGAGGGCGGCGTCGTGCCGAGAAGGGTGGTGCTCCACGTTTTCGCTGCGTAGCGCGACATCACACCGCCTTCGAGGAGCGGTGCCTCCGCCGAGATCTGGGGCACCGTCGAGAGCAGCCAGTTGCCGTCCGCGACATGGAGCGAGACCCCCTGGGCCTGGTTCGGC
>JAJYNV010000276.1 GCA_021786135.1 Bacillota bacterium | reverse complement strand
GGGCTAGCGGGATCACGACGTTCTTGAGTCCGAAGCCGAGCCAGTGGAAGATCGGCACGTAGAGCATGCCGCCGCCGAGGCCGAGCATGGCGAAGACGGCCGAGACGAGGAAGATCAGAACGGTAGCCCAGACGATCACGAACGATGCGCCTCCCTGGCGGCCGATCTCTCTTGGCCGGCCGCCATCGACATCAGGTCCCACCGCGAGCAGGCCCCGTGGCGCATGAGGCTCGTCACGGGGCCGACGCCCACTGCGCTAGGCGCCGCAGTGCAGCATGGCATCAAGGCATGCGCCGCAGTATGCCTTGTCGCCGATCTTGTGCGCGTAGCTCTGCACGACGAGTTCGCCGCAGCCATCGCAGACCACGGCGGTGAAGTCCTCCTTGTGCGCCTCGAGCGGGTACTGCTCGAACATCTGCACGTCGAACATCTCAGAGGGGTCGCGCGTGAGGACATCCTCGATCAAGGGTTCCACCATGGCCGGGTCGAGCTTCTGCGGCGGCAGTCCCCCAGCGCGCAGGCGGAAGAACTCCATGTCCAGACACTGCATCATGCGGCACGCCTTGGCACTGATGCGCACCGCCCTGCCGCTCTGCCTGTCGACGAGCGTCAGGGCAAACTTGCCGAGCGGCTTCTTGACGATGTTGCCCTTGCCCATCGTGCAGCCGGTGGCGAACATCACGCCGTCCGCGAAACAGCCCGAGAAGTGGTGGTCCCCGGTCTCCACGATCGCGACGAGTTCTCCGCCTTGCGCCTTCTCGACCCCGAGAAGTTCGAGCGCCAGCCGTCCCGCCCTCAGCCCCTGGGGCATGGCCGGGCACTTGTGCCCATGGAACTCCTGCGCCATCGTCAACGTCTGCAAATCGATCTCTGCCTGCATGAAGCAACGCCTCCGTGGATTAGAGTGACCACTCAATCTAGTTCCGCATCTTAGTGCCGGCGTCCATGTCTGTCAACACCCAATACAGGGCTGCACTGGGCGTATGCTTGACGAACGGACACGGCCTGGAGATACTGAAATGGATTGACCGCACAGTTTTGATGTGGGCGTTTCTCTTCACGATCGGAGGCGACACACGGGCGGTATGGCCAAGACGCGCGGACGTCCTCTTGCAGCCGCAGAACCCTCACAGGAAGCCCGGCGCCGCATCCTCGATGCTGCGCAGTCGCTCTTTGCCGAACTCGGCTACGATGCAACACCCACCAAGCGGATCGCTGAAGACGCGGGCGTACCGCAGGGCTTGCTCTTCTATTACTTTCGCACGAAGGAGGGGCTGCTCGAGGCGCTGGTCGCGGAGCGCAACTTCCTGTCGGAACTTGAGCGGGAACTCAAGGGCACGAAGCATCAGGATCCCGCGCAAGGCCTCTGGGATCTGGCGCAGCGCTTTCGGGCCGTCGTGGGCCGGCGCGAGGCGATCGCCCGCATCCTGATGCGCGAATCGCTGGGACATCCGAGTGTGGCCGAGCGCTTCACGGAGATGCGCGAGACGGCCATCGCGATCATAGCGGCCTTTCTCGAAGCGCACGCCATGACGCGCTCCCAGGCGACTGTCATTGCCCGCGCCTTCCTCTACACACTCCTCATGGCGGCCATTGTCGACAACGCGACCACGTCCGATGACTTCCTGCTCCAGTTGATCGCTGCGCTGCTCGGCAATGAAACAAAATGTGATACAAATCACCTATAAACCGTGATGAATATCACAATAAAGGACTCCCTGCGCTTATGGTGAACGCTAGCCGCGGGGGGTGTATGCATGTCTGTGGACACCACGCCGAGGGATTTCATCACGACGCGTCTCGATGCGCTGGCACGCTGGGCCGAAAGCGGCTCCATGTGGCCGCTCCCCTTCGGCACTGCATGCTGCGCCGTCGAGTTCATGGCGGTCGGCTCCTCGCGCTACGACATAGCGCGCTTTGGCTCCGAGGTGCTGCGGTTCAGCCCTCGACAATCCGATCTACTGCTCGTGATGGGCACGATCACAGATAAGATGATGCCGGTCCTCAAGAACGTGTACGAGCAGATCGCGGATCCCAAGTGGGTCGTCGCGATGGGCGCCTGCACGGTCTCAGGCGGCTTCTACCGCTCCTATCACGTGGTCCAGGGGATTGACGAGTTTCTGCCGGTCGACCTCTACATTCCTGGCTGCCCGCCGACGCCGGAAGCCGTGCTGCACGCCATCATGAAGTTGCAGCAGGGTATCAAGGACGGTACCTTCCGTCGCGGTGCGAACGAGCGGCCACCCCATCCCCGGACGGACGACGCGTCGGCGACGGCTCTCTCGCCGCCTGCTTCCTCGCTCCTTGACTACTCGATCTCCTCGACCGACATCGACGAACTCCCTGCCAGGAAGCTCACCGAGGCGTTTTCTCATGCCGTGCTCGGTGCGCGTGCCTTCCGCGGCGATCTCACCGTGCGCCTCGACCGCGCGGCGCTACCTGGAGCCGCGCGCATGCTGCGCGACGACCCGGAGCTCAAGTACGACATGCTGCTTGACGTCTGCGGCGTTGACTACCTCACCCGCAGGCCGCGCTTCGATGCCGTCTACCACCTCTATTCCACCACCACTGGCCACAGGATCCGGCTGGAGGTCGGGGTGGGCGAGGACGATCCGACCATTGGGAGCGTGACCTCGGTCTGGCCAGCGGCAGGCTGGTTCGAACGCGAGGCGTACGATCTCTACGGCATCCGCTTCCTGGGTCACCCGGACCTGAGGCGCATCCTCACGCACGATGGCTTCGGTAACATCCACCCGATGCGACGCGACTACCCACCCGGCCTGCGCCAGCCCTTCTTCCAGGTGGCGACGCTGCCCATCGCGGAAAGGTCGCCTGCCGGCGAGCGGGATCTCGAGATCGTCCAGCACCCGACGATCCTCAACATCGGCCCCTCGCACCCGGCCACGCACGGCACCTTCCGCATCGTAGCCAGGATCGACGGCGAGAAGGTGCGCGAGGCGGACGTCGAGCTCGGCTATCTGCACCGCAACTTCGAGAAGATGGCCGAGACGCACACCTACCACAACATGATCCCGTACTGCGATCGCCTCAACTACTGCTCGAGCTTCATGAACAGCTCCGGCTTCGCCATGGCGGTCGAGAAGCTGATGGGCGTCACAATCCCTGAGCGCGCGCAGTACCTGCGCGTCATATTGAGCGAACTCAGCCGCATCATGGACCATGCCGTCTGTATCGGCACGAATCTCATGGACATGGGGCTCATCAGCAGCTTCTTCTATCTCTGGAACATCCGCGAGGAGATCTACGACCTCCTGGAGGAATGCTCGGGCGCACGCATGATGGTCAGCTTCGTGCGCATCGGCGGCTTTGCCGAGGATGTGCCGCAGAACTTCAGGGAGCGCGTCGCTGCGATCCTCGCGCACGTCCCGCCCGTGCTGCGCGACACGGACCGCATGATCACGCACAACGCTCTCGCCCGCGACCGCATGCGGGGTGTCGGGGCCATCTCCCGCCAGGACGCCATCGCGTACGGCTTCACAGGCCCTTGCCTGCGCGCGAGCGGCGAGCCGTACGACGTGCGCCAGGCGCATCCCTACTACCACTACGATGAGTTCGAATTCGACATCCCCGTAGGCAAGGAGGGTGATGTCTACGACCGCTACCTCGTGCGCCTCGAGGAGATGCGCCAGAGCCTGCGGATCGTGCGTCAGGCCCTCGACGCCCTGCCCGAGGGTCCTGTGATCGTCGACGACGGCCTTGTCGCCCTGCCGCCCAAGTACGGCGTCTATACCAACATCGAGGACATGATGGACCACTTCAAGCTGATCATGCATGGCATCCGCCCGCCGGTGGGCGAGGTGTACGGCTACAGCGAGGCAGCCAACGGCGAGCTTGGCTTCTACATCGTCAGCGACGGCGGCGAGCGGCCTTACCGCGTCAAGGTGCGGCCACCCTCGTTCGCCATCTACCAGGCCTTTCCCAGCATGATTCGGGGCATGAATCCCGCCGATGTGGTCGCCACCCTCGGCAGCCTCAACATCATCGCGGGCGAAAGCGAGCGATAGCCATGCTGTCCGAAGATGCCGTGCGCGAGATCGAAGCGGCCAGGTCCGAAGAGGAATCCCTGCGTCACGCGCTCTTGACGGCTCTGCGGGTGGTGCAGCGCGAGCGCCGCCAGGTAGGCAGCGCAGAGATCGCATACATTGCCGACCTGCTTGACCTCAGCCCTGCCGTGGTCCAGGGTGTGGCACGATTCTACGACCAGATCACGCAGACTCCCACGGGCCAGCACGTCTTGAGTTTGTGCCGAGGCATCTCGTGCTACCTCTGCGGCGCCGACGACGTGGCGGCGGAGGTCATGGAGGTGCTTGCGGTCGGTCGTGGCGGGACGACCGCAGACGGACAGTTCACCCTTCGCCTCGTCGAGTGCATCGGGGACTGTGACCACGCTCCCGCCGCCATGGTCGACGACCGCTTCATCGGCCCTGTCGAGGGTGGGGCCATCCGTGCCTTGACGAGGGCGGAAGGAGGTTCGGCATGGCACAGATCCTGACACGCAACGTCTCGGATCCAGCGCAACGGGAGCTCTCGACAGCCTTGAGATCCAGCGCCTACCTGGGCCTGAGGCAGGCGCTCACCCTGCCGCCGCACGAGGTGGTGGCGGAGATCGAGGCATCGGGTCTCAGAGGACGCGGCGGCGCCGGATTTCCGACGGGACGGAAGTGGTCTTTCATCCATGCCCAGGCGGGCCAGCCCGTCTACCTCCTCTGCAACGCCGATGAAAGCGAACCCGGAACGTTCAAAGACCACTACCTGATCGAGCGCGATCCCCATCTCGTGCTGGAGGGGGTGGCGATCGCCGCGTACGCGATAGGAGCGCATCGCGCCTACATCTACATGCGTGGAGAGTACACAGGGGTCGCCGAGACGCTAGGAAGGGCGCTTGCGGAGGCCATCGAGGCCCGGATCATAGGACCGAACTGCATGAATTCGGGCTACGACCTGAGCATCGCGATCCAGCTCGGCGCCGGCGCCTATATTTGCGGCGAGGAGACGGGACTCATCCAGTCGCTTGAGGGACGGCGCGCCTATCCCCGCGTGCGGCCGCCGTTTCCGGCCGTCCACGGCTTCCTGCAGGAGCCGACGGTGGTCAACAACGTTGAGACGCTCGCCTGCGTCGCGCGCATCATGGCGGAAGGCGCCCAGGCGTTCTCGGATCTTGGCACGGGGCGGAGCACTGGCACCAAACTCATCAGCGTGAGCGGCGCCGTCGAGCGACCCGGCGTGTACGAGGTGGAGATGGGCTATCCCCTGATGGAGTTGCTCGAGCACGAAGCTGGCGGCATCAGGCACGGGCGGAAACTCAAGGGGGTCATCCCCGGGGGTACCTCGGTGCCCATCCTGACCGCTGACGAGGCAGCCCCGCTTACGATCGACTACGAGTCCATGCAGGGCGCAGGCACCATGCTGGGCAGCGGCGGCATGATCGTGTTCGACGAGGAGACGTCCATGCCGCATGCCCTCCTGCGCATCGCGGAGTTCTACGCGCACGAGTCCTGCGGCGAATGCACGCCCTGCCGGGAGGGCACGGGTTGGATGGCCTGGGTCCTCAGGCGGCTGCTCGCGGGCGAGGGGAGACCGGGCGATCTCGATCTTCTGCTGCGTGTCGGAGGCAACATCGAGGGCCGAACGATCTGCGGGCTCGGCGACGCTGCGGTCCAGCCGGTGCGAAGCTTCATCCACAAGTTCCGCGCTGAGTTCGAGGCGCTCCTGCCTGCGGCAGCACCCCGCGAGCCCGACTGGCAGAGGCACGGGCATGGACCGAGGACCGGGCGTTTCGGCCCGCCGGCGGAGGAGGCCGCACGTTCGCAAGCGGTGGACGGCCCTCCGACCGCAGCCTTGTGAAGGGGGGTCTTGAGACGTGCCTATCGTGACGATCGACGGACGGCAGGTCGAGGTGGAGCAGGGGACGAGCGTGATCCAGGCCGCGGACCGCCTCGGCGTCGAGATCCCCCGCTTCTGCTACCACCCGGACCTCCGACCTGAGGGCAACTGCCGCATGTGCCTCGTCGACGTGGAGGGGTTCCCGAAGCCTGTGGTCGCATGCGCCACGCCCGTCGTGGACGGAATGGTGGTAAGGACGCCGCACGAGAGCCCTGTGGCGTCCAAGGCCGTGAACGGCGTGCTCGAGTTCCTGCTCGTGAACCACCCGCTCGACTGCCCGATCTGCGACCAGGCCGGCGAGTGTTCGCTGCAGGACTTCTACATGCACCCGGACTACGGGCAGCACCAAAGCCATGTCGATCCTGTGGAGAAGGTGCACAAGCGCAAGCGGGTCAGCCTCGGCCCACGCATCGTGCTCGACCAGGAGCGCTGTGTGATGTGTTCGCGCTGCGTACGCTTCTCGGAGGAGGTCTCAGGCTACGCGGAACTGCAGTTCGTGCACCGCGGCAACCATGTGGAGCTGACGGCGTTCGAGGATCGGGCGCTCGAGGATCCCTACGCCGGCAATCTCGCCGATGTCTGTCCGGTCGGGGCCCTGACATCCCGGGATTTCCGCTTCAAGCGGCGCGTCTGGCACCTGAGCCACGCGGACTCGGTCTGCGCCGGCTGCAGCACAGGCTGCAACGTGCGCATCGACCATTTCGGCGGCCGGATCGAGCGCGTGGTCCCGCGCCGCAACCCGGGCGTCAACCGCAGCTGGATCTGCGACGAGGGCCGTCTGAGCTTCAGGGCCCTCGTCGCTGTGCCACGTCTCATGTATCCGCGGCAGGGGGCGACGGAGCTCGACTGGAGCGAGGCCGTGGCCCTGTCTCATGACAGCCTGCGGGCGGCAAGCGCCGCGCAGGGACGGCCTCTTGCGGCTCTCGCCTCGGCCTCCGCCACCAACGAGAGCCTGTGGCTCTTCCGGCAGTACGTCCTGGCGGCGTTCCCGCTCCATCGCCTCGCGTTCCGCCTGGAGCGCGAGATCGCGGAGGTCTCGCAGCGCCAGGACAACCTCCTGCGTCGCCTGGACAAGCATCCGAACACGATGGGCGCCCTGCACCTCGGTTTCGACGGCGGCGAGGGCCTCGATGGGCTGCTGGCGCTGGCGGAGAGTGGGGCGATCGAAGGGCTCCTCATGCTGTACTATCCGCCCCTCGTCGGCGAGGAGAGCAAAGAGACGAGGGAGCGCATCACACGCCTCCTGCACCTGGTTCCCGCGAGCGTCGTGCTCACGACGCACGAGCTCCCGTATCTCACGGCTGCGAAGCTCCTGCTGCCGGTCGCCACATGGTCCGAGGAGGAAGGCACCTACACGAACTACCAAGGGCTGACGCAGCACGCCGACAAGGCTGTCCCTTCGCGGGGAGCGGTCCGCCCTGCCGTCGAGGTGCTCGGCGACCTCTGGCATTGCGCTACGGCAGCCCGCCGGCAAACAAGGCCCGAAGAGATCTTCCGGGAGATTGCGGACAGCGTGCCGGTGTTCCGCGATCTCACCTATGCGAGTCTCGAGAGCCGGTCGGCGACGGCCTATCCGCCCGAAGGGAGGATGCACTATGGCCAGGAAGGCTTCGCGGGTCGTTGACGTACGTCAGGCGGCCGAGTCCGGCAGAGACATCCTGAGCAGCACGGCGGGTACCCTCGCAGGCATGGAAGTGACCCTGCGCAACATGGTGCGCGCGACTGTGGGCCGCCAGCATGTCACCATCCAGTACCCCGAGCAGCGCAAGCCGTACTCCCGCCGCTTCCGCGGAGTACATATACTCACACATCGTGCGGACGGCAGTCTCAAGTGTACGGCCTGCTACCTTTGCGAGACCGTCTGCCCCGCCCAGTGCATCACGATCGAGGCCAAGGAAGTGCAGGACCCCAGGGTAGAGAAGGCCCCGTCGCGGTACGAGATCGACCTCAGCCGCTGCATTTTCTGTGGCTTTTGCGTTGAGGCATGCCCCGAGGAAGCCCTGATCATGAGCAGGGAGTATGACCTCACAGCTCTTTCCCGCGGGCCTGAAACCCTGGCCTATGGCATCGATCAGCTCACGCAGCGGCCGGAGATCGCTGCCTACGGCGCAGGCTTCAGGCCGCATATGCAGTATCCGCTGGTGGAGAGTTACCTGCCTGGGGAACCTATACCACCGCGCGAAGGCTGAGCGCTCATCAGTGGAGAGAGCGCGCCCACGCTCTGATGCGCGGGCGCGCTCTCGTCCGACGAGCCGACGAAACAGGGAATTACGTTTCTGCGTGGAAGGTGCGCAACTGCGACGTGTCTGCCGCTGTCAATGGGGTGCCATAGGCTTACCCGAAGCATTCAATTGGCGGGCAAAGCGCCGCGCGTTCCATGAGTTCCGAGCGCGACACTCTTTTTGGGTCACAGAACAAATTGAGGCGCTTTGAATGGCAAGGTCCAATCGGCCTATGCGAAGGTGGACGTTTGCCCCCTGGTCCAAGTGACCTGGAACACTTACGGCCCGTTCTGCAGCGGCGAGGCTTAAGCGAGCGGTTGGGGGGAATGCCTGTGGGGCCGTCTTTGATGGATAAAGGTGCACATCACGACATCCATGATGCCGCACGTGCAGAAATGGAACTCGGTACGAAGCTCCTCTTCGAGTCCTCGGGCGGCGAGGATGCTGCCACGGCCTTGCGGCTCGCCCGCGAGCTCGTGCTCGGCTGGCGCCTGCGAGTGCTCGCGCACGCCGACGCGGAGGAGCAGGACCTCTTCCGGCAGGTCCTAAAGCTCCTGCCGGGCCTGAGCGACCAGGTGGTCGCCGCCATGCGGGACCACGAGCTGATGCGCCTTCTCCTGGGCGAGGTGGAGCAGGAACTCGATCGTGAGGGGAGAGTAACGCAGGGCGTCCTGCAGCGCCTCTCTGCGCTCCAGGAGCTTCAGCGCCTGCACTCCCTCTTCGAGGAGGAGACCTTCCTGCCAGAGCTTTCAGGCGTCCTCAGGGGCGCGAAGAAACCTACCGAGGGGGCACAAGGCGCATGACCAAACGCGTGAACGCACTCGGCAACGCTCTCACCTACCTGCAGCGCGGTCCTCGCCTGAACGAAGGCTGGAGCGAGGAGAACCCGCGCGGGCGGGACTGGGAGCGGCTCTACCGGGATCGCTGGCAGCATGACAAGGTTGTGCGCTCGACGCACGGCGTGAACTGCACGGGCTCCTGCAGCTGGAAGATTCACGTCAAGGACGGGATCATCACCTGGGAGACGCAGCAGACCGACTACCCGTCGCTGGGGCCGGACACGCCGGAGTATGAACCGCGCGGCTGCCCGCGAGGCGCGAGCTTCTCCTGGTACGAGTACAGCCCCCTGCGCATCCGCTATCCCTACGTGCGCGGCAGCCTCATCAAGGCCTGGCGCGAGGCGCTCCAGGAGGCGAAGGATCCGGTCCTCGCCTGGCGGCTTCTCCAGTCGAGCCCGCAGCGGGAGGCCTATCGCTCCCAGCGCGGCAAGGGCGGCTTCGTGCGCGCGGGCTGGGACGAGATCTCAGGGCTGATCGCCGCCGCCACCGTCGACACCATCGGCCGCTTCGGCCCGGACCGGGTCGTCGGCTTCACGCCGATCCCGGCGATGTCCATGGTCAGCTATGCCGCCGGAACGCGCTTCCTCTCGCTGATCGGCGGCACCATTTTGAGCTTCTACGACTGGTACGCCGACCTGCCGATCGCGTCGCCCCAGATCTGGGGCGAGCAGACCGACGTGCCCGAGAGCGCGGACTGGTTCAACGCGGAGTACATGATCGTCTGGGGCACGAACCTGCCGATGACGCGCACCCCTGACGCGCACTTCATGGTCGAGGCCCGCTACAAGGGTACGCGCGTCGTCGCCGTCAGCCCGGACTACGCCGAGTACGTGAAGTTCTCGGACCTCTGGCTGCCCGCGAAGGCGGGCACGGACGCGGCGCTCGCGATGGCCATGATGCACGTCATCCTGAGGGAGTTCTATGTCGACCGCCAGGTGCCGTACTTCGAGGACTACGCGCGGCGCTTCACAGACCTTCCCTTCCTGGTGCGGCTCGTCGAGCGCGATGGCACCTACTATAGCGACCGCTTCCTGCGCGCCTCGGACCTGGGCGAGGCGGAGGGCGGCGACTGGAAGACGGTCGTGTGGGACGAGGCTTCTTCCTCGCCCGTCTGCCCGAACGGGAGCCTTGGTTACCGCTGGGACGGCTCGGGACGCTGGAACCTGAGGCTCGAGAGCGACGGACAGCCGGTCGCGCCGAAGCTCACCTTCCTCGGCAGCGAGGACCGCACCATCCCCGTCGACTTCCCCTACTTCGGCCGCGGCGAGGGCGACGTGCTGCGGCGGGAGGTGCCGGTGCGGGAGATCGCGGGTGCAAAGGGACCCGTGCTCGTGACGACCGTCTTCGACCTTCTCCTCGCGAGCGTCGGGGTGCAGAGGGGTCTCGGAGGCGACTACCCCTCGGACTACGACGACCCCCTGCCCTATACGCCGGCCTGGCAGGAGGCGATCACCGGCGTCGACCGGAGGCTCGCGATCCAGGTGGCGCGCGAGTTCGCCGAAACGGCCGAGAAGACGAGGGGGCGCGCCATGATCGCCATGGGCGCCGGCGTCAACCACTGGTACCACAGCGACGTCATCTACCGCGCCATCGTCGGCCTTGTGCTGCTCACAGGCTGCGAGGGCGTCAACGGCGGCGGCTGGGCGCACTATGTCGGCCAGGAGAAGGTGCGGCCGCTCGAGGGCTGGGCCACGCTCGCCTTCGCCGGCGACTGGGTGCCGGCCACGCGGCAGCAGAACGGCACGTCGTTCTTCTACTTCGCCACCGACCAGTTCCGCTATGAGGACCTGGACACGAAGGAGCTCACCTGGCCGGGCGGCGGCAAGTTCGCCCAGATGCACCCGGCGGACGTCAACGCGCTCGCGGCGCGCCTCGGCTGGCTGCCGTCCTATCCGCAGTTCCGCGAGAACTCGCTCGCGACGGCGAGAAAGGCGAGGGCCGAAGGCAGGGACGACCAAGAGGCGATCGCTTCCGTGGCCAGGCGGCTCAAGGCGGGGGAGCTATCCTTCTCCGTAGACGCGCCGGATCTCGAGGAGAACTTCCCGCGCGTCTTCTTCCTCTGGCGGGCGAACCTCCTCACGTCGAGCGGCAAGGGGCATGAATACTTCCTCCGCCATCTCCTCGGCGCGGACGGGCATGTGCTTGCGGGCGAGGACGGCATGCGCAGGCCCGAGACGGTGGCCTGCGACGGCGAGGCCCCGAGGGGCAAGCTCGACCTCCTCGTCGACATCGACTTCCGCATGACGGGCAGCGGCCTCTACGCGGACATCGTCCTGCCGGCCGCCACCTGGTACGAGAAGACGGACATCTCGAGCACCGACATGCACCCCTTCGTCCATCCCTTCAATCCCGCCGTCTCGCCGCCCTGGGAGACGAGGAGCGACTGGGACACCTTCCGCACGATCGCGCGCCGGTTCTCGGAGCTCGCCCAGGACCACCTCCCGGCGCAGGAGGACCTTCTCATGGCGCCGCTCCTTCATGACACGCCGCAGGAGACGGCGCAGCCCTTCGGCGAGGTGCGGGACTGGCGCCGGGGCGAGGCGGAGCCGGTGCCTGGCAAGACGATGCCGCGCTTCATTTTCGTTGCCCGCGACTACCCGCACGTCTACGAGCAAATGACGAGCCTCGGCCCGCGCGCCGAGCGGCAGATCGTCCAGAAGGGCATCACCATCCCGACGGCAGAGGCGTACGAGGCCCTG
>JAJYNV010000339.1 GCA_021786135.1 Bacillota bacterium | reverse complement strand
CTCTGGTGCGATCGCGATGGGGCATGAGGTGCGCATCTTCCTGACCTTCTGGGGCCTCATGGCGCTACGCAAGGGCGCCTTCTTCCAGATGCCAGTAAACCCCTCATTCGCTGGGATGGTAGGGGACCTGGGTAAGACACTCCAGGAAAAGAGGATTCCCGGTCTCGTTGAACAATTGCGCACCGCAAAGGAGCTCGGGGACGTGGAGATCCTTGCCTGCGGGATGACCATGGACCTCTTCGGCCTGAAGATCGAAGACCTGGAGGACGTCGTTGACGGAGTGGCCGGAGTCGGGGAGTTCATCGAGACGGCGAAGGAAGGGCACACCACGCTATTCATCTGATCGTTGACCCGAAAGAAGGCGATAAGCGTGGCAAACACAACCACACCTGTAAACGTATTGGTCGTTGCGAAGAACCCGCTGAAGCGGCGAGGGCTTCGGGACATGCTAAGCGACCAACACGGTATAAGGGTAGTGGGTGAGGCTCAAACGATCGTGGAAGGCATCCGTGCGCTCGAGAGTCAGCCAGTCGAGGTATTGCTTGTTGACGCGACCTCGGACGCGCATGTCGATTCTGCTGCCTGCACCCAGATCGACTCCCACGGGAGAGCCTACCGCGCAATCGTCATCATCGAACGCAGTGATCACGCAACGCTACTGGATGTGATCCGATGCGGTGGATCTGGCTATCTTCTGGAGGATGTCACGTCGGCGCAACTGGCCGACGCGGTTCTTACAGTACACGCCGGCGGCACCCCGATGGATCCGAAGATTGCGAATGTCGCTGCGGAAGTACTGCGTGCTCAGCTGCTTGCTTCGGCGGTTCCGGAATCCGCCTTAACTGTTGACGACCACACCTTGCTCTCACACATGATGCAAGGTAAGACCAACCAAGAAATTGGTAGCGCACTACATCTGGAGGAAAGCGTCGTCAAATATAGGGTGGCGACCATTCTGAAAAAGGTGGGTGCAAGGAACCGCGTTGCAGCGGCGGCTATGTGGGCGCATCGCGTGCAGACCGAGATACGACGGATGGAAACGTGGAGGGAAACAACTCGCCCGACGGATGTGCCTAGAGCCACTTTATAAAGTTGGCAAGCCGGCGGAGACACTTGTGTCAACGCCGTCTTGCAACTGGCTCTTGTGCACTTTTGGTGCATCGCACGGCCCGCCGGGAATCCTTTAGGCGCACTCAAGGCTACCGACAGAAGCCGCCTCCCGCGCGGGTTTGTTACCCAAGGGGAGGCGGCCCCATTTTGGCGCACCTTCAGACAGAAGCAGTCGCCGAAATCAGATGAGCGTGAGGGCGCCTTGGGGAACGAGATCTCATCAACATGAGGTCACTAACAACTTGTGCCAAACCCCTATCGCACGACCGCAGACGTAGACCACTTCTGTCCACTCACGTCGTAGACGATGACGTTGACCTTCTCGCCAGAAGCAAGGGACAGCTTCGGTGCTGCTGGCGGCAGAACGATGCTCGCCTTGGCCGCCAGGGGCAGTACGAGTGCGAAGTGGTTCACCTTTGCCTGCGAGAGCTTGAGCGCGTTCTTGATCGCAGACTTGGGTAGGGCGGAGATCTGCTTCGGCGTGTAGAGCTCGACCGCCTTCCCCTGCGAAAGAACTTTGATCGCTACGATGAACGCGCCATAGGTGTCCGGTCCGCCGCTGCGGTAAAGCGTCAGATCCAGCGCACCATTGGTCGCGACAGACTGGCCAGTGATGGAAACTTGTGGGAGCTTGGAGTCGTTGTAGAGCTTGCCCCACAGTCCATTGTGGAACGCCTGGTACGTTCCGAGCATGATGAAGCCCGTCACGATTCCGGTCACGATGACGCTCGTCCGCAGGCTTCTGCCGTCTGTGCGCTGCGTGTTGTCGCCGCTAAATAGCAACCTGAACCAGCTCTGGCCTTCAAGAGATGGCCGGCGCTTCAACAGTAGTGCGTCGAGTGAGATCGGACCGCCGCCGCTTAGGGCGATGACGCCGGCGAGGCCAACCAGCAAGGAGCCGATCTGCCACTCGTCGACGCACGTGGAGCCGAGCCAACCGGAGCCCAGCAGGATGCCGAGAGAGAGCAGTCCGCTGCCGACACTCGACAGTCGCGTGAGTAGGCCGAGGATCAGGAAGAGACCGGCGATACCCTCCAGCGTGGTGAACGCCAGCATGAAGGGAAAGAGGACGTGCGGATGCTGGACAAGATAGTTGATGAACGGAGTGATCACGATCGAGTGAGGCAGGAAGTGCGCGAAGCTGTGGCCGACGTACTCCTTCGCAGTGGGATCCAGCTTTACCGGCTGGCTGATCACGCGACGGATAAATGCGGAAAGGAACATGAACCCTGCGATCCAGCGGGCAGGCGTAAGCACAAGTCCTGCCCAGGCGTTTGGCGTGAACAGCGCCGTCTGCGGGCGAACCGTCTCCACTTTGCCGTCGCTTGACTTCGCCAATGCAAGAACCTCCTTTGGCATGCTTTCTGGGGCCAAGCCGCAGTATAGCCCGACCACTCTGTGACCCACAGGGCCGCACCTCGCGACCTTTGGGACATACCGTGATGGGGACGCTTGGACTAGCATGTCCCCGTTTTGCTTTGTCCACCTGCCGAAGTAACGGGCGAGTCGTGTACAGCTGTTACAGACTTGTACCAGTAGGGTACGGAGGCGCGACGAATCGCCACGCACCAAGCAGGTTGCGGGTTCGCAAGGCAAACGCTGCGAGCGTCCTTTTCGTACCCGCATTGTGCCATCGGCGCCCTCTTCTGTGGTACGGCAAGCCAGGGCGCATCAATCATCCAGCCCTGCCGCAGGCTATACACGACCGAGAGGGGGTGGCATGGATCGATCTGTGGTTCATCAAACGCCAAGGTCGGCGCATCGGCAGACTCGTAGCCAATGTCGAGTCCCGTGCTGACTTCGATGGGCTGAAGTCTGCCTTCCCATCGGACGATCTTGACGTCGCGGTGGTCGATCGGCCAGACGGCAGTACGGTGGACTGCCTGAGTCTGAAATCCCTCTCCGATCAGCAGCGATTGCAGGCCGATGTGATCAGTCCGCTCGCGCGCTTAGACAAGTCCGTACCTTCAGCGTTTCCTTACGCACAGCGTGTGTCATCGTTCGAAGATGGGGTCGGGCATCTACTGCATGGGCATGTCCTGGTGTTCGCCAGTGACGGTGCGTGGAGTGTGCCGCTGGCGAACTCGCCGAGTCGAGCCGTCGATGCGCCCAGCACCGAGCAAGCAATCTTCGGAGCAAAAGACTCGCTGGTCGAGCAGCTGAACCAGAACATCGCGCTTGTTCGAAGCCATCTGCGCGATCCTTTCCTTGAGGTCGAGAGGCTGGCGATTGGGACCCGCGCGAAGACCGATATCGCCGTGCTGTCCGTCGCCGGGGCGGTCGACGCCAAGATGCTCGACGATGTGCAGACTCGCCTGCGCCATTACGCACCTGAAAGACTTGGCTTTGTGAGCACACTGCTGAGGCCGCTGTTCGGCACGGCTTGGAGCCCCTTCCTGCGTGCGGATTTCACCGAGCGCCCAGACCATATCGCAGAACAGCTCTATCGCGGACGCATCGTCCTGTTGGCCGACGGTTCGCCATTTGCCCTCATCGTGCCCCAGACCCTGGACGACTTGTTCAAGGATGAAGAGGCCGAACTTCAGTCCGTCATCACTCAGTACTTCGTCAGAGGGTTGCGTCTAATCGCGTTCTTCGTCAGCGTGTTTCTGCCAGGCCTGTATGTCGCAATTCTCACGGTAAACACCACGATTGTCCCGGGACTCCTGGCGATCGCCATCGCGGCGAGCCGACAGTCGATTGCCTTTCCCATCTTCACTGAAACGCTGATCCTTCTCGTGGCGATCGACATCATGGCCGAGGCGACCGCCAGTATGAAGGGTGTGCTGGGGCCAGCGATCTCCATCGTGGGAACTCTGATCATTGGGCAAGCGATCGTGCGGGCAAATCTCGGAAGCAACCTGGGTGTGATTCTGATCGCGCTCACCGCACTGACGACCTATATCACGCCACGGTACTTCATCACGTATGCGTATCGCATCTGGAAGTATCCGATCCTGTTCCTGTCGGGTATCCTGGGCATCATGGGATGGACGATCGGCGCACTACTTCTCACTATCCATCTTGCTTCCATCCGCACGTTGGGCATCAGCTACTTGGCTCCCGCTGCGCCGCTGCAACCGCGCGATCTCGCTAGGGAATCTGCGTTCGGCTACCGTTCCGGGGCAGGCGCAGCTCGAATGTTTCATCGACGCCGGGGCCGCACATGATGTCTCGCCCTGCATTGAGTCCATGGTCCTTAGGCGCGACGGTCTTCATCGTCACCGGGTGTGCGAATCCCATTATCCTCGACCATGCCCTAGTCTCCCAGTTCGGGTATAGTTCTTTGGCTTGGGGCATTCTCGCACTGGTTACAGCGCTCTATGGGACGTACTGGAATGTTCATCTTGCTGACGTGAATCTGCAAGGCTGGCGTGCCGTCGGCGCCCGGTGGATTGGCTACCTGCGCGCTCCGTTCTTCGTGATCGGAGCAGGTCTGCTACTCAATAGTTGGGTCAACATAGTCTCCACCATTGACTTGCCCGCCACACCGCGTGTGGTACTTGTACTCGCAAGCATTGCGCCAGCCATATGGGCGCTTCGGCTTGGCGTGGAGCTAGTAATCCGCGTCGCTGCCTTCATTGGAAGCCTAATGATACCTGGCGTTCTTCTCATGGTCCTCGGGGTGGTGCCCCATATCCGATGGCTCGAATTCTTGCCCAATCCTTTGCATCTCGGCACTCCTGCATTCATTTGGCCTGCCGTCTTATTTGCACCACGAGGCTATGTCATTATCCCGGCGTTCGGGCCGCTTGTTCGAGGACGCTATCATTACGCAGTCTTCATCGGCGTCTTGGCAGGCGCCATCTTATTGCTTGTGACTCTCATGGAGGGACCGCTTGTTTTCGGCGTTCCAGTCGCAGCGCAGATGCCACACCCCTTCCTGCGTGCCATTGCGACGATCTCGAGCCCGTATCTGCCTCTACAGCGTGTCGCCTTCATGTCGTCTATCATCTGGCAGGCCGTTGTCTTCGCTACGACGGTTGTCCTTGCCGTGACCGCCTTGCAGGACCTCAGAGTAACTGTCCATCCTCTGGTGCCATGGCCATGGGTGCTTGGCGCCATGGGCGTCGTAGTGTGGGTCGCACTCTTCACTTGGACCGAAGATGTGTTCTTGCCAATTCTCACGTTGTGGTCGCTGTGGGGTATCATTCTCTTCTTGATCGCCCCAGTTGTGCTCACGCTAGGCAGGGTCCGCTCGTGAAGCCGTTCGCCCGCATCGTACTCAGCGCCCTGCAGGTTGCCATCGCCTTATCCATATCTGGGTGCTGGGATGTGCGAGACATCAACGATCGTACACCCGCACTCGCGCTGGGTATGGACTACTCCCAGCGCCGCGGCTGGACCGTCAGCCTGGCTGACGCGCTGCTACCCTCGAGTGGCAGCGGATTGTATACGGGCACGGTGCATGTCGCACACGGTGCCGACCTGACAGACGCGATAGATACCCTGCGCTCGCAACTGTCTCGCCGACTGTATATCGGAAGCGTCAAAGTTTACGTCTTTGGTGGTGGGTTGCTGCAGGCAGGGCGTCTTCGATATGCGTTGCATGCACTATCACTCCATAACGAGGTGAACCCCACCTCCTACGCCATGGCTGCGGATGGAGCGGCACAGGCGCTGCTCTCCCAGCCGGACGGAGAACTGAATGTGATGGCCGTGCGGCTACTTAGCGAGTTCGAGAAGGAAGAGTCCCTGCGCGGCGGCCATGTGGTCATGCCCCTCTGGGAGGCCTACCGACGTACGATGGCCCCAGGGTCTGCACTATATCTACCAGTGTTCACAGTCTTGCCGAAGTCGGGTGCAAGATCGAGTGAGACCGTCGTGATGAACAGTGACGGTCGCCCGGTTCTCCGCCTTGATCGTCAAGACACCATAGCTTTGAAGTGGTTACTGGGTACCCCTGACCGAAGTGTCCTGAAGCTGTATGGCGGAACCGAAGTGAAGATGACAAGTGCACAGGTGAAGACGCAGTTCATAGCAAAGGACACAAGAACCTTGCAAATCATCTTGCACGCACAAGCGGAGGTGTACTCTGTACCTTCTGCAAACATTGATTCACCTACGGTATCAGAACTCAACCACGAGACGGCTATCCGCATTGTGGAGCATACTATGCGATTGGTGAACGAGCTCAAAACTGCAGGTGTCGACGTCTGCGAGTGGCAAGAGACTGCTCGACGAGCCGGCCTAACCGGGTTCGATATGCACACCGTACAAGTCGTCCTTGTAAGCAGCGTCCATACAGTTCCACACTTGGCACCAGCGCTGTGACGATTACCGCAAGCAAGATTTGGAGTATGAAGGCCGCTCATAACGAAATCCGCATAGTATGCCGTTAAGGTCCGCCAAAAAGCGCGATGCACCGCGGAATGGGGCGTTCGCAAATGGAGCACACGCCGGTCCAAAGGGCTAGGATGCGCTGCATGTCCCGGCGGACCCGAGGGAGGGGCAGGCTTTGTTTACCCGAAGCTGCTGACGGACGAGAAAGTGGTAGGCCACGGATACGAGCGTGACGTGACGCTGCCAACCCGGCGAACGGCGCCCCTCGAAATAGTCCAGTCCGAGCTCGTCTTTGAGCTGCCGGTAGTCGAGTTCGATGCGCCAGCGAAGCTTGGCGGTGCGGACGAAGGCCTGCATGGCGATGTCTGCTGGCAGGGTTGAGAGCCAGTAGTGCGAGGGTTCGGCCTTGTCCTCGGGCCACTCGATTAGGAGCCACTCTTCTGGCTCCAGCCACTTGCCGTGGAAATAATCGCGAGGTCTTCTTGCCCGCACCGTAGTCCCAGGAAACCGTCTGCCAAGCCTCGGCAGGCACGGAGCGCACCAGTGCCTCCACGGACGTCGGACGTGCGTCGCCGTAGTCCCAGCACACAGGCGGTCGTCCCATGCGACTACGACGGGCTTTGGGTGCGCCGGGCACGTCCGCGGGCCAGACGCCCATGCTCCCTTGCACGCCAACCACGTAGCAGTGACCAAGTGCGGTGAGCCCTGCGCGGAACTCGGCGCTGACTTCCGTGCCCCCCCATCATCAGGCCTCACACGTATCTGCTGCCCCACTGTCGCTGCTTCTGATAACGCAACCCACCGAAAACCTCCGCCACATGGGACTCCAGCTCCGCCCGGTACCCATGCTCAGCGCTTCGCATGTGGAAGCACAACTTCTCATCCTCTGGAGACGGGAGAGCGAGAATCTCAGGCGCTTCTCACGCCTCCGGGTGATCCCGTGCAGGCTGGGTGGGAGCATCCCTCTCAGCCGTCCGAGGACCACTGACGGTTGACCGGATATTTCGCGGGTGTTATGGTGATCCGGATCAGTGGATCGGTTGCAGGTGGGAACCGCAACGTCCTCAGCGCAATGGCCACCACTCAATCCTCTGTTTGGCTAGGAACATCCTCGGCGGATTGCGGATGGGAGGGGAGGAAGGACATGGATCAGCGACGACGTAGAAATATCTGGATTCTCGGACTCGCGGGTTTCGGCACGAACGTTGGCTGGGGCCTGAATAAGGTCTTCACGGCGGTCATTTTGGGTGCGCGAGGTGCGGGACTCCCTATGATCGGGGCCGTGCTGGGACTCCAGGGTCTCTTCGGCATCATCCTGAACCCTGTGACGGGCTATTTCTCCGACCGGCTCCATACGCGGGTGGGAAGACGCGGACCGTTTCTTCTCGTTGGCTATCCAGGTGCCGCCATCGCACTCCTGTTCCTCTATTTCGCGCATAGTCTTGGAGTTGCGCTCGCTGCGGTCATTGCGTTCTTCTTCTTCGTGCAAATGAGCCAAGCGCCCTATATGGCGATGATGCCCGACAGCTACGATAGCAGCGAGTACGGGAAGGCCGCCGGCACCCTGAACGTACTATGGATGTTCGGCACGCTTGTGGCATTCCTCGTTATTCCGCTCGTTTGGCAACTGTTCGGACACCTGCCGGCTTTCGTTTTAGGGGCAGTAATTCTCGCAGCTTCGGGGGTAGCCACGGCACTTTACGATCGCCCCGGCGTAAGCGGGACGAAACCCCGGCAGCACTCCGGCTTTCAGCCGCTGAGCAGCCTGGAATTCTGGAAGTATCTAATCGCACAGACGCTGTGGTGGCTCGGGTTTGAGGCTATTGCGAGTTTCTTCACGCCGTTCATGCTGCATGTGCTGGGCGGCACAGTATTCGACGCTGCGCTCAGCATGTCGATCTTCAGTGTCGCCGCCATGGGCGTTTCGGTCATCTTCGGCCGGCTCTACCGGCAGCACGATGCGCGCGTGCTTCTTGGGGCAGTGCTGGCTTTATTCGTGCTCACCGCTCTCTTCGGACTCCTGATCCACACGGTAATACAGGTGTTCGCCATGCTGTTCTTCGCGGGGATCTCGTGGGGAGGGATTCAGGTCATTTCTTATCCGCTGGCCGTGGACACACTGCGGGAGGACCTTGCGCGGCGCAAGGGAGTGGCTGGGGACCGGGCGGGCGAGGAAACGGCGGCCTTACACGGCTCGGTCTACGGCGTCGTCAATCTGGTGCAGGCACTCGGTCTCATGATTGCGGCGCCACTCGCCGGGGAGGCTATCGGGCTCACTGGTGGCGACTATCGGACGATCTTCGTGGTCAGCGCGCTCAGCATGGTGCTCGCACTAGGCTTCGTCGCAAGTCTAAGACGTATGCCGGCGGCGGGTGCAGCGCCGCATGTCGCAGTTTCCGAGGAGCAGTAGAACCCGCCTGATCAGGGCGGGAAGGCCCAGCTAGCAACCAAGATGGGAGTGGCAGGGTTGGCAGACGCGGGCTTCGATCGGGTCGACGCCTATATTGACGCGCACCTTGAGCACTACGTGGACGAACTGAGCCAGCTTTGCGCACAGCCCAGCGTATCTGCGCAGGACTGGGGCATGGGTGAATGCGCGGATCTCGTGGCGGATCTGCTGCGGCGCCACGGCGCCGAGGCCGAGCAGTTCGAGACGGGCGGCAACCCGATCGTCGTTGCGCGAATCGGCGGCCGCAGCGACCGTACACTGCTCTTTTACAACCACTATGACGTCCAGCCCGCGGACCCTTTCGATCTCTGGACGCACCCGCCGTTTGAACCGACGGTGCGGGACGGCAAGCTCTTCGCGCGGGGCGCGAGGGACGATAAGGGCGAGATTATCGCACGCATCGCGGCGGTAGATGCACTCGCCGACTCCTGTGGTGGCCAGCTTCCCTGCTCCGTCCTCTTCGTTATCGAAGGAGAGGAAGAAATCTCAAGCCCGCACATCGCGGCATTCGTCCAGGACCACGCAGACATGCTGCGTTGCGACGGAGCGGTGTGGGAAGAGGGGGGTATCGCCCGGGATGGCAATCCCGTACTGCCCCTAGGCGTTCGCGGCATCCTTGAGGTCGAGCTGATGGTGCGGACGCTGTCTCGGGACGCGCACTCTGGCACGGCGCACTTACTGCCGAGCGCAGCGTGGCGCCTCGTCTGGGCGCTGAGCACCCTGAAGGGACCTGACGAACGGATCCGGATCCCGGGCTTTTACGAATATGCGCTTGCACCATCTGAGCAGGACCTCGCCCTGCTGGATGGTTTGGCGGAACGGAATCCGCAGTTTGCGGAACAGCTGCGCAGGCTCTATGGCAACAGGGGGTTTGTGGCAGGTCACGACAACCGAGACCTGCAGCGTTCAGTCTTCACTCCGACGTGCAGCATCGACGGGATGGGCAGCGGATATCAAGGGCAGGGTTCCAAGACCATCGTACCCAGCACCGCCATGGCGAAGCTCGACTTTCGGCTGGTTCCAGACCAGGATCCGCACGAGATCTACGGGAAGCTGCGGCGCCACCTCGACGACCAAGGCTTTCAGGATGTCGAGATGCGGATGCTTGGCTGGATGCGGCCGGCCCGCATGGACCCGGACGATCCGCTCGTTCGACTGACGGTGCGCACGGGTAGAGAGGTGTATGGCGGCGAGCCGTCGATCGTGCCGCTGATCGGCGGCAGCAGTCCGGCCTATGCCTTTGCGGAGACGCTGGGGACCCCGGTCGTTACCGCCGGGGTCGGGTACTGGGACAACTGCGACCATGCGCCGGACGAGCACGTGCGCATTGCGGACCTGCGCAACGGTATCCGGCACATCGCGCGCATCCTCGCCGGCTTCGGCAGCATCTGAGTCAGCAACGGGAGGAGTACAGTGCGGGAAGTTTTAGAAGGAATTAGGATACTGGACGTTTCCACGCTCATTGCAGGGCCGCTGGCAGCCGGGATGCTGGGCGACTTCGGTGCCGAGGTTATCAAGGTGGAGCAGCCGGGAGTCGGCGATCCCGTCCGCTCCTATGCGCGAACGCCAGCGGGCGCCTCGCTCTACCACAAGGTCACTAACCGCAACAAGCGCTGCATCACCCTGGATCTGCACAGCGAGAGCGGGCGTGACCTCCTGCGCCGTCTCGTTCCGCACTGCGACGTGCTGATCACCAACTTCCGTCCGACCACGCTGGCCGGCTGGAAGATCGATTACGAGGATCTGAGGCCACTCAACCCCGACCTCGTCATGCTACATCTCTCCGCATTTGGCCGCACAGGCCCGTACCGCGAGCGGCCGGGATTTGCCCGTATCGCCGAAGCGTTCGCGGGCCTCACGGAGATCACGGGAGAGGCGGACGGCCCGCCGCTGTTCAGCTCTTTCCCTCTGGCTGACGGGAGCGCCGGAGTTTACGGAGCCTACGCAGTGCTCCTGGCTCTCCTCCATCGCCAGCGCTCCGGCGAAGGGCAGCTAGTGGACATGGCACTCTACGAGCCCATCGTGCGCATGCTCGAGGACGTGCCGGCGGTTTATGGGAGCCTCGGTGTGGTGCGCAGGCGGCAGGGGAACCGCAACCCCGGAGTGGCACCGAATGACCTCTATCCGGCGCGGGATGGGAGGTGGATCGTTCTTCCGGTATCCACTCAGCGTATGTTCGAGCGGCTGGCGCACGCGATGGGCTGCCCAGAGCTCATTGAAGACCCGAGGTTCTGCAACAACACCATGCGCGTTGCGAACCGCGAAGCCCTCGACGAGTATGTCCGCAAGTTCCTGCTGACGCGTGACGCCGACGACATGGTTGGCTACCTCCACAACTGCGGAGTGGCGGCGGGAACGGTCAACTCGATCGTCGACATCACACGCGACGTGCATATTGCAGATCGCAAAAACCTGATCTCGGTCTGGGACGAAGAGATGCAATCGAACATCCTCATGCCGAACGTTGTACCACGTCTTGAAAAGACCCCGGGCCGGGTCCTGAGTGCAGGAGAAGAGCTGGGCGCATCCAACGCATACGTATACGGGCAACTCCTGGGACTTACTCCGGACGAGATGGTGAGATTGCGCCAAGAAGGGGCAATTTGATGACTGGCGGAACCGAGAGCGGCCCGCTACCGCGGATCCGGGTATTTCGCGATTTGGGTGTTGCGGTGTCGGATCAGATTGCGGTGCAGCTCACCTATCTGATCGGACAGGGCATCCTGCGTCCGGGACAGAGGCTCTGGTCGATCAGGCAGCTGAGCAGCGAGTACGGAATCAATCACAACGTGGCGCTCGTGGCGTTCGGTACCCTCCAGCAGGCCGGCCTAATCGAGAGCAACCCCGCCCGCTATGTG
>JAJYNV010000402.1 GCA_021786135.1 Bacillota bacterium | reverse complement strand
CTATCCTCGTCGGCATCGGGTGGGCGAAAGCCCGATCCGGACCCGGCTTGGGATGGCTTCGCTGCGGCACCGGGGTGTGATCCCCCGGCGCAAGTTGTCGGGAACGCTGTTCGCCCGGCGCCGTAGACCGGTTTGTACTCCAATGTCTACGTTTCCAGGAACGGTGCGGTATGGATCTGCCATCGGCCACCTCCACAGAAGGTGGTCCCTTTCGCTTCTCGTTCGCTGGCACGAGATCCTGCGCCACCGCCCGGTGCCTACTCGTTGCGGGCTAGGAGGCGCGCCGTGTCGCGCTCGAGCAGGGTGCGGGCTGTCTGCGAGAGATGGGCCGGGCGCCAGCGGTGCTCGGTGGCGACGGCGTCGAGGTCCTGCAGCACGCGATAGCCCGAATAGGCGTGCGCGTTTTCGGGATTGGCCAGCGCGCCGCGGCGCCAGAGGTCGATCTGGCGGCGGGAGGGGGCGTAGATCAGTTCCACGAGCTTGGCTCGGTATTCGAGATCCTCTGCCGGCAGTTCCGGAAAGTGGCGCAGATCCCAGACATGCTGTGCCTCGTGGCGCAGGAAGCCCACGGTGAACTGCGTCGACGTGAAGCTGCGGTAGCGGTGGCGCACGAGGTAGATGCCCTCCGGCCTCGCCCAGCCGCCGGTTCCGATATGGCCGAACGTCGCGAAGTCGAGCCAGCCGCAGAGCAGGAAGCCGCTGCAGATATGGGCCTTGACGCGCTCTCGGCCCTCGGGGATATCCACGTCGTAGGAAGTCTCAAGCGTCTCCCGCCAGATGTACGGGCCACGGTAAGGCGGAGTGAGTCCGCCGACGAAACTGTAGCCGCGCGCGCTGAATTCCTCCGTCAGCACGTCCTCGAGGTCGTCGAGCGTCGGATGCGAGGCTCCGGACACCGTAACTGCGGCCAGGAGATCCCTGTAGAGCAGGTCCTCCGCCAATGCCTGCGCCGATCCTGTCAGCACGTAGCGCAGGTAGCGGTAGTAGGCGGCGAGCACTTGGCGCACCCAGGGGTCCGCGGTGGGGTAGCGCCAATACTCCTTCGGCGCGAAGAAGCGCCGCCAGTAGCGCCTGCGCAGTCGCTCGAGACCGGGCCGAGCGGCCGCGGTCGCGGTCAGGAGGTCATAGGTCTCCTGGACCGAGCCCTTGGCGCAGGGGTAGAGGATGTCGCGCGCGCGTAGACGCGCGCCGCTCATGTCATCCGGCATATGCCGCCTCCGTCGTGCATCTGCTGGGCAAATTCCTGGCAGTTGGACATCGAGCCCGGGTCGCCCCAGACCGTGCATCTCGCCCTCGCGCCGCAGGCCCTCACTCGACCGCTCCCGTTCCGATGTCGTCGACGTCCGCGCGCACGTGGCGCAGCTCTGGATCATCGAGCATGCTGGCAAAGCTCTTGCGTTGGATGTCGAGGTTGTGCCGCTGGCAGAAAGCGGTGAAGGCGTCCGACATCGCCGCATCGTCCGCCGTGAGGGAGCGGTTCGAGAAATGGTAGTTGACGTCCGCGCCGGCGATGCGGCGGAGTGGCACACCCGCCTCCTGCAGCCGCAGGAAGAGGTCCCACGCCTCGTAGCGCCGCAGGGCGGGGTCGAAGCCGCCGACGCGCCAGAAGGCGGTGCGGCTCACGGCAGTGGTCGAGAGGATGATGGGGTTTGTGGACCGCAGCAGCTGAGGGGTGAAGCGGAAGGCGAAGGGACGCACCCATTCTTCATCGTCATGGTGGAGCCAGGCGTCCGTGAAGATGAGAGCATCCGCAGCTCCCTCGGCCAGGTGAGCGAGATGCTCGGGCAGCCACTCGTCATCGTCGTCGAGGAAGCCGAGCCGCTCCGCGGTGGCCGCCGCAGCCAGCACGTTGCGCGCCGATCCGGGACCGAGCTGCGGCATGATGCCGAGGCTGCGCAGCGGAAAGGGCCACGTACCCAATGCGAGAGGTGGGCCCCCGTCGTGCAGAACCAGGACTTCAGCGGGCGGCAGGGTCTGCCGCGCTACAGACGCCAGCGCCCTGGGCAGAAGATCGGGGCGGGTGGTGGGGATGAGCACGCTGAACCGCAACGTCGAGGGCTCCTTCTTTTGCCTGCCAGTTGTCTCCACTACATTTTGCCACAACCTAGAACTTTCCTGTAGAGCGTTTCCCAGAGAGGAGGGCGTGGTGCGCCGGACGAATGCTGGAGGCAAAGGGGGCATCCCAAGCTGAGCTATCTGCTCAAGCGCGGCCAGGTGATGCAGGAACTCGCTATCCTGCTCCTTGAGAGGGAGCCCGGCGACGAGATCCCCAGCATCGCCCAGCTCTCGGCGCAGTTCGGCGTCGGACGCGGAACGGTACAGGCTGCACTGGAGCTTCTTCGCGATGATGCCGGCCTCATCACCGATGCGCGCGGCTCGGCCGCGAGCCGCCTGGTCGCGTGCGATCCGGCGGGCCTGTGGCGCGCGGCGGGGCGACGCGGCCTCATGCTCCTCCTGCCCTTTCCCTATTCGCGCCGGGTCATGGGCCTCGCTACGGCCCTCGCGGAGCAGCTGCGGCGGAGTCCTGTGGACCACAGCCTCGCCTATATGCGTGGTGCGCGCAGCCGCATCGAGGCGCTTGCGTCGGGCCGCGCCGATCTTGCGGCCGTATCGGCTCTGGCCGCATACGAGGCAGCAGCAGCTGGCGGCGAGTGCGAGGTGCTGCTTGAGCTCGGCGCCGAGAGCTATGCGGCGCGCCAGGGCTGGCTCGTGCGCCGCGACTTCCGGCAATGGCCGGCGCGGGTGCGGATCGGCACGGACCCCGCATCCACCGACCAGTCGCAGCTGCCGCGCCTCCTGGTGCCGCAGGAGGTCGCCGCCGAGTTCGTGGAGCTTCCCTATCTGCGCATGCAGGGGGCTGTGGCCTCCGGCGAGGTGGATGCGGTGGTCTGGCCTGAGGACGTTCTGCCCGCGCACGAGGGGCTCTGCCTCTTGCCGATCGACGTCGCGCTGCCGCCCGGCGCCGATCGCGCCGTCCTGCTGGTGCGGCGCGGTGACCGGGCTGCAAGGGCCCTGCTGGGCCAGGCGATCTTGGCCGAAGCGATACGGAGCATCCAGGACGATGTGCTGGCTGGACGGCGCGAGCCGAGCGAGTAGCCGCCACGGAGCTCTTCAGCGGCATAAGTTGGGATCATCGGCAATATACATCGCCTAGAGTGTACAGTATTCTGTACACAGAGGGGCGGTGATGCCATGACTTGGACGCAGGAACTGCTGAAACTGCTGCCGGGGCGGGTGGATGTCGGCACGGATGTGGCGGCCGCCTTGGGCGGCGATCTGAATCCTGTGCGGCAGATGAGGCTGTTGCGCGGGGACGAGGTGTCGAGGCCGGCTGCCTTGGTGCGTGCCAAAAGCGCGCAGGACGTCCAGGCAGCGATGCGGTTTGCCGCAGGGCACAAGATCGGGTTGGTGCCGCGCGGCGGCGGTTCGGGTGTGGTCGGTGGCGTCGCCGCAGCGGGGCAGGATATCGTCCTGGACCTGCGGGCAATGCAGGCGATCGGTCCGGTGGACCGCGTGAGCGGGCTCGTCACGGTGCAAGCCGGCTGTCTTCTTGGGCGGCTCGAGGAACGGCTCGCAGCGGACGGCTTGACCTTGGGGCACTATCCCCAGTCGATCGCGGTAGCGAGCCTGGGCGGGCTCGTCGCGACGCGCAGCAGCGGCCAGTACTCCACGCGTTACGGCAACATCGAGCAGATGATCGCGGCCGTCGAGCTGGTCACGGCGGACGGGGAACTGGTGCACCTGGGACGGTCGCCGCGGCGTTCCTTGGGGCCGGAGCTGTGGCCACTGCTGGTTGGGAGCGAGGGCACGCTTGGCGTGATCACCGCGGTCACGCTGGCGGCGTGGCCCCTGCCCGAGGCGGAAGAGATCGCGAGTTACGCCTTCCCCGGCTTTGCACAGGGGCTCGAGGCCATGCGCCGCCTGACCCGTGCCGGCCTGCCGCTCGGCGTCATACGGCTCTACGACCGCGATGACGCCCTGCACGGCTTTGCCGGTCTTCTACCCGAAGAGGGGGTGGGGGCTCTCCTGCTCCTCTCCTGCCTCGGAGCCACGGAGGTGGCAGCGGCGGGGATCGCGGCGGCAAAGCGCATCGCGGAGGCATGTGGCGCGGTTTCCCTCGGCCCGGCGATCGGCCGGCACTGGCTCGCGACGCGCAACGACGTCTCGGAGTGGGAGCGCTATCTCTCGGCGGGGGTTCTGGTCGACACGGTCGAATGCGGGGCGACCTGGACCCAGCTGCCCCAGGTCTATGCAGATGTGCTCACAGCCGTTCGGGCGGTGCCCGAGGTGGTTGCGGTGTTCGGCCACGCGGCACACGCCGAGGCAGCGGGCGCGGGACTCTATTTCACCGTGGCGGGGGTACCGCTGCCGGACGGCGATGCGGAGGAACTCCAGGGTCGCATCTGGGAGGTGCTCCTGTCAGCCGCCGGCGCAGCCGGCGCGAGCGTCGGCCATCACCATGGCGTCGGTCGCATGCGCCAGCGATGGGCCTGGCAGGAGCGGCGCGAGGAACTCGGCCTGCTCGAGCGACTGCGGGCAACCCTCGACCCAGGGCGCATGCTGAACCCCGGCGCCCTCTGGTCGCAATGATAGCCGCCTTGGAGCCGCTCTGGCGCCGAAGCCGGCGTCAAGACTGGGCGACGCTCACAGAGCGCCCTTTCGATCTGATCGTGATCGGCGGTGGCATCACGGGCGCGGGTGTGGCCTGGCAGGCATCGCTGCACGGCCTGAGCACCCTGCTCGTGGAGGCGCGCGACTGGGCAGGCGGCACATCATCGCGTTCGTCGAAGCTGGTGCACGGGGGTCTGCGCTACTTGCCGCACGGTGAGGTGCGCCTGGTGCGCGAGGTAGGACACGAGCGGGAGATGCTAGGGCGGATCTGGCCGCATCTAGTCACTCCGACGCCGTTCCTCATCCCTGTCTATCGCAGGCGCGGTATGCCGCTCTGGGCTCTGGGAGCGGGCGTGTGGCTCTACGATGGCCTGACAGGCGTCGCGCCCCGACACAGGCGCCGCATGCTCGGCCCCGACGGCGTCCTGGCGCTCGAGGGGGACCTGGCGCAGCAGGATCTTGCAGGCGGCGTCAGCTATTACGAAGCGCGCACCGACGACGCGCGCCTCGTCTACACCGTAGTTGAGGCTGCCCGCGCCGCGGGCGCCGTGGCGCTGAGCCGCGTGCAGGCCCGTGAGATCGACCTGACACCCAAGGGTGGCAGCGTCGAGGTCCTGGACGTGGAGACGGGCCGGACCGCGACGGTGCGCGTGCGAGCGGCGGTGAACGCCGCGGGACCCTGGACCGGCGAGGTCGATCGGGAGGGGACGCCGGTCGTGCTCGGCCGCGGCTGCCATCTCGTCTTTGCGCATGCCCGTCTGCCGCTCCAAAACGCCGTAGCCCTCCCGGCGCCCGACGGCGGCAACACCTTCGCGGTGCCACGCGGGCGGGTCACCTATGTCGGCACCACAGACCGTCTCTATACCGGCGACCCGGAACTGCCCGATGTTCCGGACGAGGACGTGGCCTACCTCTTCCGGGTGGTACGCGCGAGCTTTCCTGCACTGGATCTGCGTCCGAGGGATCTTCTCGGCGTCTATGCGGGTGTGCGGCCCCTCGTCGCGCGGGCCGGGAAGTCCGAGACGCGTGAGCTTTCGCGCCAGCGTTCGATCGAGGTGCGACACGATGGGCTCATCAGCGTGCGTGGCGGCAAGCTCACAGGCTTTCGCAGCGTGGCCGCCGACACGCTCGCCTTCCTTGCGCGGGGAGGCCTGCGTCTTCGGGAGAGCCGCGAACATGTCGAGGCTGTCTTCGACCCGGTCCGGACAGTGCAGGAAGCGGCAACGGAGCTTGGTGCCTCAAGGGCTGCGGCTGAGGACCTCGTCTTCCGGCACGGCGCGCGGGCCCCAGACGTCCTGCGCTACGCCGCGGAGCGCCCTGAGGGCCTCGATCCGGTGGCGAATGGCTGCGACGTGCTGTGGGGCGAACTCGACTATTCGACGGACCATGAGGAGGTGTTCGAGCTTTCGGATCTGCTCGTCCGTCGTACCGCCCTGCTCTGGTTCGGGGGGCTGCGCGAGCCCGAGGAGGTGCTGAGGCCAGCGGCCGAGCGGGTGGCGGAGCGCCTGGGCTGGTCGTCTGCGGACATCGGGTCGCAGATGGCCGCCTGCCGCCGCGAGGCCCATCTCGACAGGCTGGCCGAGCTGCGGCACCTGAGCCTGTGACATCCGGTCGTCGGATACGGGCTTGCCGGTCAGCACGACCTCGGTGCGATACGGCATATAGGAATCGTCGGACTGGACGCGGAATCCCATCTCTGCGGCACGCGACGGGATCTTCTGGAGGGATGGAGATGGCGGCTTACCGGGACAGGGATGAGATGGTCGAGATCTTCGGCACGCTCGCGCAGAGAGTGGCGTCGAGCCACGCGGCCAAGGCGCTGCACGACGCCGGCATGGTGGTCTCCTTCGTCTACCACAACCCCGATCTGGTGCTTGTCATGGACGGTCTGACGCCGGCTGAGGGCGAGCAGCCCATGGCGATGCGTTTCGATGTTGCCGCGCCCGCGCCCGACGTGACCTTCGAGTGCTCGGCTGATGTCGGACACCAGTTCTGGAGTGGCAAGCTCGATGTGCCGCAGGCTTTGGGACGCGGCATCGTCAAGGCGAGGGGTTCGATCGCGAAGGCGCTCAAGCTGCTCCCGATGATGCCCCCGCTCTATGAGGCCTACCGCGCCATGATGGAGGAGCGGCAGGCGGGGACCACCGGCGCATGAAGGCGGCTGTGCTCGCTGAAGACGCGGAGCGCCTCGAGATCCGGGATCTTGAGCTAAGTCCGCCCGGGCCCCACGAGGTGCTGGTGCGCCTCGTGGCGAGCGGCGTCTGTCACAGCGACCTGCATGTGATCGAGGGGGTGCTGCCGGTCCCGCTGCCGGCGGTGCTCGGCCATGAGGGCGCCGGCGTCGTGGAGGCCGTCGGTGAGGGCGTGACGCGGGTGCGCGCGAGCGACCATGTCGTGCTCTCATGGGTGCCCAGCTGCGGCCGGTGCTACTACTGCGGCATCGGGCGTCCGGACATGTGCGAGGAGGCCTTCGCGATCCAGCTGCAGGGGACTCTGCCCGGCGGCGGCATGCGCCTCTATGACCACGGCGAGGAGGTGTACCACTTCCTCGGCACCTCGTGCTTCGCCGAAGCGGCCGTTGTGGCGGAGCAGGCCGCGATCCCCATCCGCCGGGATGTCCCGCTCGACCGTGCCGCACTCGTGGGCTGTGCGGTGACGACGGGCTACGGCGCCGTCGTTCATACCGCGGCGGTGCCCGCGGGCGCCAGTGTCGCGGTGGTGGGACTGGGCGGCGTGGGACTGAGCATCATCCAGGCCGCGCGGCTGCAGGGGGCCGAGAAGATCATCGCGATCGACCGGGTGCCGGAGAAGCTCGATCTTGCCCTGCGGCTCGGCGCGACTGATGTCGTCGACGCGAGCCGGACCGACGACATCGTATCGCCGGTGCTCGATCTGACGGGCGGGCGCGGCAGCGACTACGCCTTCGAGGCTGTGGGGCGGCCGGCCACGATCGAGGCGGCCTACGCCATGACGCGCAAGGCCGGCATGACCGTCGTGGTGGGGATCGCCGCACCGCACGAGCAGATCTCGCTCAACGCCTTCGCCCTGCCGTCCGCCTCGCGCATCCTCACGGGCAGCTGGTACGGGCAGGCCCGCACGCAGGAGGACATCCCCGCGATCCTCGATCTCTACATGGCGGGCAAGCTGGACCTCGACGCCTTGATCAGCCGGCGCTACCGGCTGGAGGAGATCAACGACGCCTTCGCCGCGCTGCGGCGCGGCGAGCTTGCGCGGGGCGTGGTGATGTTGGGGCAGGAAGGGACGAGGACGGATGGCTGACAGGATCGCGATCCAGGACGGAGCCGTCTTTGTCGATGGCCTCTTCACGAAGCCCGCGGCTGGTGGCGCCTATGCGCAGGTCGATCCCGCGACGGGCGAGGTCTTTGCCGAGGCCGCCCAGGCGCGGGAAGAGGACGTCGCGCGGGCCGTGGGAGTCGCTCAGGCGACGATGAAGGAGCGGCGCTGGCTCGGCATGGATCCGCTCGAGCGCAGCCGCGTACTGCACCGCATCGCAGAGGGCATCCGCCTGCACGCCGACGAGCTCGCCGACGAGATGGTGCGCGAGAACGGCATGCCGCGCGCGATGGCGCAGTGGCTCGAGATTCCGATGGCGGCCGACGTGTTCGACTACTTCGCGGGCCTTGTGCCGTCGGTGCACGGGGAGACGCTGCCCTTCTCGATTCCCGGTCCGCAGGGCGACTATCTCGCGTTCACGCTGCGTGCGCCGGTAGGGGTGGCGGGGTTGATCACGCCGTGGAACTTCCCTCTGCTGATGCCGGCGTGGAAGCTTGCGCCGGCCATCGCCTCGGGCTGCGCCGCGATCCTCAAGCCGGCTCCGGAGACACCGCGCACGGCGCTCGTGCTGGCAGCCATCGCCCAGGAGGCGGGTGTGCCTGACGGGGAGATCGCGGTCCTGCCTGGCGGCGATGCCGCTGGGCAGGCGCTCGTGGCCCATCCGGGCGTGCCGAAGATCGCCCTCACCGGCGAGACGGCCACCGGCGCCAAGGTGCTGGAGGCGAGCGCGCAGGGCATCAAGCGGGTCACGCTCGAACTGGGGGGCAAGTCGCCCAACATCGTCTTCGACGACGTCGACATCGACCAAGCGGTATCCGGAGCGCTCTTCGGCATCTACCTGAACTCGGGCCAGGTCTGTCAGGCAGGCAGCCGCATCCTGGTGCAGGAGACCGTGCTCGATCGCTTCCTCGACGCCCTCGCGGCACGGGTGGAGGGACTTCGGGTCGGGCCGGGCAGCGACTTCTCGTCCGACATCGGCCCGCTCATCTCGCAGCGCCAGCTGCAGCGCGTATTGGGCTACGTGGCGGCCGGCAAGGCAGAGGGCGCCCGCCTCGTGACGGGCGGCAGGCGCCTCGAGGAACTGGGCAACGGCTACTTCGTGCAGCCGACGGTGTTCGCCGAGGTGCGGCCCGACATGCGCATCGCCCAGGAGGAGATCTTCGGCCCTGTGGCCGCCGTGATCCCGTTCCGCGACGAAGAGGAAGCCCTTGCGATCGCGAACGGCAGTTCCTATGGCCTTGCGGCCGGAGTCTGGACGCGCGACCTGCGGCGTGCCCTGCGCATGGCCAAGGGACTGGACGCCGGCACGGTGTGGCTCAACACGTACCAGCTTCTCTCCCCGACACTTCCGTTCGGGGGGTACAAGAAGAGCGGTATCGGCCGGGAACTGGGGCCGCACGCCCTCGACGGCTATCTCGAGACCAAGACGGTCATCGCGGATCTGGGCGAGGAGCCCTTTGCCTTCTTCTGATCGGAACCTGCGGGCACTCGATTCGACAAGGCCATAGGCGCCGGGATGACCTGGGCCAGGGGCAAGCCCACACCCTCGAAGGAGCATCGGATTCCGAGCCGGAGGAAGCCGAGCAAATGCAGGGCCGGCCGGACCACAGTCCGGCCGGCCCTGCAATAATCAGGCGACCTTGAACTGGGCGACGGCCTCACGCAGATCTCCGGCGAGGCGCGCGAGGCTGTCGGCCGAGGCGGCGATTTCCTCCGACGAGGCGGACATCTCCTCTACCGACGCCGAGACCTCCTCTGCCGACGCTCCGGTCTCCTGGGAGATCGCCGCGACCTGGCCCACGGCGTCGACGACCTGTCCGCTCGACGCGGCCATCTCCTCCGCCGAGGCGCTGTTCTCCTCCGTGATGGATGAAACGGAGACCATGCGCTCCGCTGCGTTGGTCGCGGTGGTGAGTACGGTGCGGCCGGCATCTGTGAGCTGACGCACCCTCGCGTTCGTCTGCTCGGTCGCGGCGAGGATTTCGCGCAGAGCCTCTCCTGCGCGGTCGCCTAGTGAGCTGCCGCGTTCGACCTCGCGGGCACCCTCCTGCGTCGCATTGAGGGCAGCCTCCGTTTCCTGCTGCATGCTGCGGATGAGCCCCTCGATCTCCATGGCAGCCGTCTTGACGCGGTCCGCCAGCGCCCGTACCTCTTCAGCAACCACGGCGAAGCCCTTCCCGTGGTCTCCGGCGCGGGCCGCCTCGATAGCCGCGTTGAGGGCGAGAAGGTTCGTCTGGCTCGCAATGTCGCTGATGACCTGGATGATCTCGTCGATCTGGCGGGAGCTCTCGCCGAGTTGGGCCACCTTTTCCGCGGCCCCGAAGACAGAGGTGTGTATCTCGGCCATGGCACGCACCGCCTCGCCGATCGCCTGGCCCCCGGCCGCGGCGGCGCGCTCAGTGAGGTCCGAGTGGCCCGCCACGGCTTCGATGTCCCGCACCATGGTCGTGACCTGTCGACTGGCTTCGTTCATCAGGTCCGCCGCCTGTTCGGTTTCTTTGGCTTGCGCCTGCGCGCCGACCGCGATCTGATCCACCGCCTGGCGAAGTTCGCCCATCACCTGGGCGCCGCTCGCCGCGTGTTCGGCCTGCTGCACCGCGCCTTGCGCCACCTGCGCCACGGCCACCGCGACCTGCTGGGCCACGCTCGCTGTCTGTCCGGCTGCCTCTGTCAGCTGCCTGCTCGACAGGCTGACCTGCTCGCTCATGCGCAGGATGTTGCCGATCACGGTCTGGAGCGCCTTGAGCATGGCGTTGCCGGCGCGGGCGAGCGAGGCCACCTCATCCTTGCCCACCACCGCCATAGGCTCCGCGGTGAGGTCTCCACCGGCGATGTGCTCGAGCACGCCGACCACCCGGCCGAGGGGAAGGACGATCGCCCGGCTGATGGTGATGCCGCTGAGAAGCCCGACCACGGCGGCCAGGATCCCGAGGATGAGTTCGATCAGCTGGGTGGTGGAAGCCGACCGGTCGTTGTGCTGCACGGCGAGGTTGTTGCGCTTCTTCTCTGCGTTCAGGACACTTTGGATAGCAGCGTCGGCACGGCTGCGCACCGATGTCGAACTGTCAAGGAGCGCGATCGCCTGCTTCTTCTGTCCCGAAGCGGCCAGGGACTCCTCCTGCGCTGTCACCGCGGTGGCCGCGAGGACCGCCTGCTGCATGGCCGAGAAGCTCTGGCGTTCCTGCTGCGTCGGCACCAGTCGGCTGGCGTCCGCGAGGTAGGTCTTCAGTTCGCTCTGGGCTGTCGCGTACGTGCGCGACTTTCCGTCAAGAACCTGACCCCGGGCCTCGGCCTCCATCTGCCACAGGCTGCGGTCCACCCTCAGAACATCCGTCTGGTAGGGCACCGACACGGTCAAGAGGCTCTTGTACGACTGATCCACGGACCGGCTTGAAAGGACTCCGTAAATGAAGACGGCGATGAAGACGACGAGGATGAGGCCTACCAGTGTCAGGATCTTCGTGCCGATGCGCAGGTTGGCGAGCGACAGCTTCTGCACGTGTGGGTACCTCCTTGCACTGCTGTGGCTAAGGCAGCCGGAGTCCTTCGTGCCCTTAGCCATAGAAGCGGACTTCGATGCTTAAAATCCATATTTGCAGCAGGCGGAAACACAGTACACGCTTTCCGCCAATACTGCAATATTGGGCTTAGAAGGCAATATAATATATAAAGTTGATATATGGAGCGCTGGGCGATGACGACTATAGCATTATTTGCTTTACTGGCGAGATAAATTAAGCGAACCGCCAATGTGTGTAAGTAATTACTATAAACGAGGGGCGCGGAGCGGGGTCGGGATAGAG